>NZ_JAFOIN010000118.1:0-3901 GCF_017421385.1 Ruthenibacterium sp.
GCTGGCCATGCAGCCGGACGTGATGCTGTTCGACGAGCCCACCAGCGCGCTGGACCCGGAGATGGTACACGAGGTGCTGGACGTTATCCAGCAGCTTGCCCGGGAGGGCATGACCATGGTGGTCGTCACCCACGAGATGGGCTTTGCCCGCGAGGTGGCGAACCGCGTGGTGTTCATCGACGAGGGCGTTATCATGGAGGAGGCCGCTCCGGCGGAGTTCTTCGGCAGCCCCAAAAACCCGCGTTTGAAGGATTTTCTCGGTAAGGTGCTGTAAAGCGCCCGGAAAACAAGTGCAAAAAAACAGCGCCGCTCCAAAGATGTGCCTTTGGAGCGGCGCTGTTTGCATATGCTTTTTTGTGCGGCGTTTGCCAGAAAGCGCTCAGAACAGGCCGCTGATGACGCCGTTTTCGTCCACGTCGATGCCCTCGGCCGCGGGCTTTTTGGGAAGGCCGGGCATCGTCATGATATTGCCCATCACCACAACGACGAAGCCCGCGCCCGCAGAGAGGCGCAGCTCCCGCACGGTCATCGTGAAGCCGGAGGGCGCGGCCAGCAGCGAGGCGTCGTCCGAGAAGCTGTACTGCGTCTTGGCGATGCACACGGGCAGGCGGCCAAAGCCGCCCGCGTCCAGCTCCGCAAGCTGCTTTTTTGCGGCGGCGGAAAACACCACGTCCGCCGCGCCGTATATGTTTTTGCATACCGCGCGGACCTTGTCCGCCACGGGCGCGTCGTCCGGATAGGTGAAGCGCACCGGACGTTTTTCCAAAATGCCCAGCACATCCTCGGCCAGCTCCAGGCCGCCCGCTCCGCCTTTTGCAAACACCTCGCTCAGCGCGCAGGGCACGCCCAGCCGGGCGCACAGGTCCCGCAGGTACTGGTGCTCCTCGGGGCTGTCGGTGGGGAAGGCGTTGATGGCCACGCACACCGGCATGCCGAATTTGCTCTGCATGTTTTCCACATGGCGGGCCAGGTTCGCGCTGCCGGCCTCCAGATATTCAAGGCTGGGCACGCCCAGCTCTGCCTTGGGGCAGCCGCCGTGGTGCTTGAGCGCGCGCACCGTGGCAACGACCACAACGGCGGAGGGCTCGATGCCGGACAGGCGGCACTTGATGTCGAGGAATTTTTCCGCGCCCAGGTCCGCGCCGAAGCCCGCCTCGGTGACGACATAATCTGCCAGCTTCATGCCCAGCTTTGTGGCGATGACGCTGTTGCAGCCGTGGGCGATGTTGGCGAACGGCCCGCCGTGCACCAGCGCGGGCGTGTGCTCCAGCGTCTGCACCAGGTTCGGGTCAAAAGCGTCCTTCAGCAGCGCGGCCATGGCGCCCGCCGCGCCGATCTGCTCCGCCGTGACGGGCGCGCCCGCATACGTGTAGCCCACTACGATGCGGCCCAGGCGGGCCTTCAGGTCGGCCAGATCGGTGGCAAGGCAGAAAATGGCCATCACCTCACTTGCAACGGTGATGTCGAAGCCGTCCTCACGCGGCGTGCCGTTGGCCTTGCCGCCCAGGCCGTCGGTGATGAAGCGGAGCTGGCGGTCGTTCATGTCTACGCAGCGCTTCCAGGTGATGCGCCGCGGATCGATGTTCAGCGCGTTGCCCTGATAAATATGGTTGTCCACCATGGCGGCCAGCAGATTGTTGGCCGCGCCGATGGCGTGAAGATCGCCTGTGAAGTGCAGGTTGATGTCCTCCATGGGCACCACCTGTGCATACCCGCCGCCCGCGGCGCCGCCCTTTACGCCGAACACGGGGCCGAGGCTGGGCTCCCGCAGCGCGAGGACGACGTTTTTGCCCATTCGGTGCAGCGCGTCCGCCAGGCCCACGCTGGTGGTGGTTTTGCCCTCGCCCGCGGGCGTGGGGCTGATGGCCGTTACAAGAATGACTTTGGCGTCCTTTTTTTCGGCCAGCTTTTTCACAAGGCGGTGGTCCACCTTGGCCTTGTACTTTCCGTAGGGGATCAGGCTCTCACCGTCCAGCCCCAGCGACGCGGCCACGTCGGAAATGGGTTCCAAAACAGCTTCCTGCGCGATCTGGATATCGGTTTTCATGCAAACGCTCCCTTTTTCACTCCCGTTTTTGCGGCGCGCGTAAAATATACACGCCGTTCGCATAAAATTTTAACAAATTTCTGATATGATTACAAGGGAAGAGGCCTTTCAATTGACTTTTTGCCCCGTAAAAGTTAGAATGGTATATATTGTGAGAGTAGAGGGAGAACAGGAATGGATATCCAGATCATTGTAGACAGCTGCTGCGACCTTACCCCCGCGCTGCGCAACCTGCTGCGCGTGTCTGTCGCAAGCCTGAAGATCGACGTGGGGAGCATCCACTATGTGGACGACGAGCGCATCGACACAAAAAAGCTCATCGCGGACATGAAGGCGTATAAAAACGCTCCCTCCACAGCCTGCCCCTCGCCGGATGAATACGCCGCGCTGATGGAAAAAAGCGAGGAGAGCTTTGTGGTGACGCTCTCCGGCAAGCTGTCCGGCAGCTATAACGCCGCCTGCGTTGGCCGGGAGATGGTGCTGGAGCGAAGCCCGGAAAAGAAGATTCATATTTTTGACTCCGAGAGCGCGTCCGCAGGCGAAACGCTCATCGCCCTGATGCTGCGCGACCGCATCGACGGCGGGCATTCCTTCGAGGACATCGTCGCCGAGATGACAGCGTTCATTGCGCGGATGAAAACGCGCTTCGTGCTGGAGGACCTTTCCAACCTTGTGAAAAACGGCCGCATCTCCAAGGTGGCGGGCCTTTTGAGCGGCATGCTTTCGCTGCGGCCCATCATGGGCGACGACGGCCACGGCAGCATCGCGGCCATCGAAAAGGTGCGCGGCACCCAGAACGCCATGCGCCGTCTGGTGGAGCTCATCGCCGAAGGCACGCGGGAGGCCGCAGCCTCCAGCCTGACGATGGTGCTGAGCTACTGCAACTGCCCCGAGCGCGCCCTGATGCTGAAAAAGGAATTTCTGGAAAAATGTGCGGCACTGCGCGAGGTGATCCTGGTGCCCACCAGCGGCCTGTCCACGGTATACGCTTACGACGGCGGCATCGTGCTGGCTTACTGAAAAATGTGAAACAACAGCCGCCGGGAGGCGGGCGTATGCCCGTTCCCGACGGTTGTTTTTTGCGTATAAGCCCGGGAATGAAACAAATCTGATACATTCATCCGTTACTCTGATGGTAGAAACTGATGCAAGGGGGGAAGCGGCATGAACCGCATCCTGATCGTAGAAGACGAAGTACCAATCGCCCAGCTCATTGAAATGAGCCTGGCGCGGGCAGGTTATCAATGCGAGGCCGTCAACGACGGCTGCGCGGCGGCGGATAAGATCGAACAGAACGATTACGACCTGGTGCTGCTGGATATCATGCTGCCCGGGCTGGACGGCTATGAGCTGCTGGAGTATCTGCGGCCCATGGGCACGCCTGTCATTTTCATCACGGCTAAGGGCACTCTGGGCGACCGGGTGCGCGGGCTGAACCTGGGCGCGGATGATTACATCGTGAAGCCGTTTGAGGTGGCGGAACTGGTGGCGCGGGTGGAAAGCGTGCTGCGCCGTACCGGGCGCGGCGGCGCGCTGCTGCGCGCGTGGGACGTTACGGTGGACACCGTGGCGCGCAGCGCCACCAAGGCGGGCGTGCCGGTGGCCCTCACGCCCCGGGAATTCGACCTTCTGGAACAGCTTTTGCGCAACCGGGGCGCGGCACTGTACCGCGACGTGCTGTTCGAGCATGTTTGGGGCGGCGAGATGGATGACGGCACGCGCACGCTGGACCTGCACATCCAGCGCCTGCGCAAAAAGCTGGGTTGGCAGGAGCATATCAAGACCGTCTATAAGGTGGGGTATCTTCTGGAAATGGAGGGAGAGCCGTGAAAAAAGAAAAGCGCGCCCGCGCCA
>NZ_JAFOIN010000119.1:0-10656 GCF_017421385.1 Ruthenibacterium sp.
GGAGACGGAACAGGCGCCCCGCGTCGCCGCAGTGCAGGACACAGCGGGCACGGCAAGCTCTGCGGCGGCAGCGCCGGAGACAACGGAGGACGCGCAGGCCGGCGCGCGCAAGGAGGGCAGGCTGCTGTTCGCCGCGGAAGGCAGCGGTATGGGCATGGGAGATATTACCGTCCGGACGGATGCGGACCTAGCGGGCGCGAACCCCACCTATGACCTGCCTGCCGGGGAACTGCCCACAGAGCTGCCTGTGTATGCGGTGCCGGACGGAGAAGCAGAGATGCGCGCGGCGCTGGAGGACACGGCGGCCAAACTGGGCGGCACGCTGGAGGCGTTTTCATACGATACCTCCGGCCCGCCGGACACGGCGTATTACAGCCCCTATGCCAGCGGCAAGGCGGACGGCGTAAGCTATTCCCTAAACGGGCAGGAAGTACATTTTTACCGGTATGAACAGGGGGATAACTTATTGGCTGCGCCGAAAGGGCTGTCTGGCGAAGCGCTGTACCGCTATTTCTACGATCATTTCGGCGCGAAGTTTGTGACGCTGGAAAATCCTGCGTTTGAATCCACGGGCGATTATAATATCTACAAAGAGTACAGTACGGCCATCAGTGCGTTTTATGAAGCGGGGAGCGTTTCGGACACGCTGGCGCAAAAGCTGTACAATTACAGCTTCCGGCGCATCCAGCTTTCCGCGCCGGAAGGGGACCTGACCGCTGTGACGTTCCCGCTGGAACCGCAGGTGCTGGGCACCTATGCCCTGCGCACGCTGGACGACGCAAAGGGCGCGCTGATGGCCGGTGAGGCCTGGATCGGCGGCACGCAGGGCGGTTACGACGGCGGTGCGGTGAATATCCTGCATTGGGAGATCACCTATTACCGGAGCCGCCTGATGGATACCATCCAGCCCGTTTACTGCTTTTTGATCGACAGCCCGGACGGCGAAGCGCCTTTTTTTGACGACGGAGACCCGGAAGGCTACAAGAGCGTGACCTACGCCTATGTGCCGGCCCTGCTGCCGGAGCAGCTGAGCGAAAATACGTTTGTCCAAGTTTTCAATTGACGATCGCTGTGAAAAAACGCAAAAACACGAAGGCGGCGCGCCCCGTGCACGGGGCGCGCCGCCTTTGCCCGCGGAAAGAAGCTTACAGGGGCTGCATAGGACGTCCGCTATTCTTCCATCTGCTTGCCCAGAAATGCGGCGGCTACCTTTACCAGCAGCACCATGGCTTCGTCGGGCATGGTGCCCGTCAGCGCCACGCTGCCGATGAGGTCTCCGTTGCACAAAATGGGCATCAGGGCTGTGGCGCTTGTGTCCACGCCCTCGCACAGGGGCAGGGCGCTGGCGGCGTCCGCCGCCGTGAACAGACGGCGCTGCTCTACCGCGCGGGTATAAACGGGAGCGAGAGATCTTTCAACGGCGTCCCGCGCTGCTCCGGCCGCAGCCACCACACGGTCCCGGTCCGCAATGGCGACGGACGCGCCCGCCGCTTTGTAGAGCACCTCCGCATAGCTTGCGGCAAAGACCGAAAGTTCCCCGATGGGGCTGTATTTCTTGAAGATCACCTCGCCCGCGCCGGAGACGAAGATCTCCAGCGGGTCGCCCACGCGGATGAGCTGGGTTCGGCGTATTTCCTTGGGGATGACCACACGCCCAAGGTCGTCGATACGGCGCACGATGCCGGTTGCTTTCATAATTGCTGCCTCCCAATTTCTGATGCATGATACTATTATCTGTTAATACAGGGAAAAGTATACAGGCATTCGGAAAAAGAAAAACACAAAGCGAAAGCGCGCCCAGCCGGCTGTTCAGCCGTGCGGGACGCGCTTTCGTTTTAAGAAAAAGGAAAAGGGGAAAGTGCGGATCAGCAGCGGCCGTACAGCTTCGTCAAAGCCAGAATATCGGCCGCCAGAGCGTCCGTCAGCGCGGCGGGGTCCATGCGCCACAGCCAGTTGCCGCCCAGCGTGGAGGGCGTGTTGATGCGCGCCTCGGCGCCAAGGCCCAGCCAGTCCGGCATGGGAATAACGGCGGTGTCCGAAACGCTTGCCAGCGCTGCGCGGATAAAACGCCGCGTGAAATCGGCGCCGCCCTCCACATCCAGATAACGCCTGGCGAACGCCACGTCCCCGGCCGGAGCCGAAAGCTCCCAGTCCGCCGTGGTGGTGTTGTCGTGGGTGCCTGTGTACACAACAGAATTCTGTGTGTAGTTGTGGGGCAGATAGTCGCTTTCCTCCCGGGAATCGAAGGCGAACTGCAGCACCTTCATACCGGGAAAGCCGCTGGCGCGCAGCAGTGCCTTTACATCGTCCGTCAGATAGCCCAGATCCTCGGCAATGATGCGCACGTCCGGCAGCTTTCGGCGTATGACGTCGATGAACGCCGTGCCGGGCCCCTTGCGCCACACGCCGTTCACTGCGGTTTTGTCCCGGGCGGGAATGGCGTAATAGCTTTCAAAGCCGCGAAAGTGGTCGATACGGACCACATCGTATACGGCGCTTGCATGGCGCAGCCGTCGTATCCACCAGGCGCACCCGGTCTTTAAGTGTACATCCCAGTTGTACAGCGGGTTGCCCCAAAGCTGCCCGTCCGCCGCGAAAGCGTCCGGCGGGCAGCCCGCCACCTCCGTCAGCGCGCCGTCCGCGTCTACCTGGAACAGCGAAGGGTCGGCCCAGAGGTCGGAGGAATCCGGCGAAACGTAGATAGGAATGTCACCGATGAACTCCACGCCCTTTGCGTTGGCGTAGGCCTTCAGAGCGGCCCACTGCTCGTAAAACAGGTATTGCACCACCTGCCAGAAGCGGACCTGCCCTGCCAGACGCGCCCGTGCTGCGGCCAGCGCCGCGGGCCTGCGTGCGCGTACGTCTTTGGGCCACAGCGAAAAGGCGCGCATGCCGTTTTCCGCCTTCAAAGCCATGAACAGCGCGTAATCGTCCAGCCAGAACGCGTTGGCGGCGCAGAAATCGCGGAATGCGTCCTCCCCGGCATCAAAGCGGCGCACGGCCAGCTCCAGCACGGCAAAGCGCGTGCGGAACAGGGCGCCGTAGTCGATGCCTTCGGGCGCGTCAGGGCCGAAATCAAAGCGTGCGATCTCGTCGTGCGTCAGCAGGCCGCGCTGCTCCAGCGCGTCGAGGTCGATGAAATAGGGGTTGGCCGCAAAGGCCGAAAAGCTCTGGTACGGGCTGTCGCCGTAGCCCGTGGGCCCGATGGGCAGGATCTGCCAGTACCGCTGCCCGGCCGCCGCCAGAAAATCCACAAAACGGTAGGCTTCCGCCCCCAGGCTGCCGATGCCGTAGGGCGAGGGCAGAGAGGAGACAGGCATCAGGATGCCGCTGGTGCGCATCAGCCTTTCACCGCCCCGGCCACGACGCCCTCAATGATATACTTCTGGCACGCCAGGTACAGAATGATGATGGGCAGCACCGTGAACATGATGCAGGCCATCATGGGGCCCATCTCCACGCGGCCGTAGCTGCCGCGGAAGTACTGGATGAGCATGGGGATGGTGCGGTATTTTTTGATGTCCAGCACCAGCGTGGGCAGCAGATAGTCGTTCCACACCCACATGGCCTCCAGAATGGCGACGGAGATCATGGTGGGCTTGAAAATGGGAAATACAATGCGGAAATACGTTTGGATGGGGTTGCAGCCGTCGATCATGGCAGCCTCTTCGATCTCCAGCGGGATGCTTTTGACAAAACCGCAGAACATGAACACCGCCAGCCCCGCGCCGAAGCCCAGGTAGATGATGGCAATGTTGGAGGGCTTGTTCAGGCCCAGACTGTCCGCCGTCTGGGAAAGTGTGAACATCACCATCTGGAACGGCACCACCATGCTGAACACACACAGGTAATACATGGCCTTGCTCATCAGAGAATTGACGCGGGTGATGTACCACGCGCACATGGAACAGCACAGCAGGATGAGCGCCACGCTGGTGACGGTGATGAGCGTGCTGTACCAGAAACTCTGTAAAAAGCCCTTGGAAGAAATGGCGTTGACGTAGTTTGCCGCGCCGGCAAAGGTATCTGCCGTGGGCGGCAGGAACGCCGTAGAAGTGCTGATGGAGGTCTCCTTTTTAAAGGAGTTCAGCAGTATCATGAGGATTGGGTACACATACAGGACGGACGCTACGGAGAGCAGCACCGTCCAGAACAGATTGAAGCCTTTTTTTGCCTTGACCATTACTGCTGCACCTCCCTGGAACGTGTTGCCCTGAGCTGAACAAGGGCTATGGCTACCACGAGCACGAAGAAAATGACGGCCTTTGCCTGGCCGATGCCCTTCCACTGCGGGCCGGAGCGGGTATAGAACGTGTTATAGATGTTCAGGGCCAGCATCTCGGAGGCGTGATTGGGCTCGCCGCCCGTCAGCGAAAGGTTCTGGTCGAACAGCTTGAACGAGTTCGTCAGCGACAGGAACAGGCAGATGGTGACGGAGGACATGACCATCGGCAGCTTGATGCGCACCAGCGCCTGCCAGGGGTTCGCGCCGTCGATCTGCGCAGCCTCGATAAGGTCCCCGGGCACGTTCTGAAGCCCGGCGATATAAATGATCATCATATAGCCCACCTGCTGCCAGCACATCAGGATGATGAGCCCCCAGTAGCCGGCCGCCGTGTTGAGCTGCAGCAGCGGCTGTTTGACCAGCGACAGCACGCAGTTGATGAGGATCTGCCAGATGTAGCCCAGCACGATGCCGCCGATGAGATTCGGCATAAAGAACACGGTGCGGAATACATTGGTGCCCTTGATGCCCCGCGTGAGCAGCAGCGCGATGGCAAAGGCCAGCACGTTGATGAGAATGGTGGACACGGCTGTGAAGCCCAGTGTGAACCAGAACGCGCTGCGGAACGTGGTGTCCGAAAACGCTTTGACATAATTGGAAACGCCCACCCAAGAGGCGTTGCCCACCGTGGTGAATTTGCAGAAGGAGAGATAGATGCCCTCTGCAAAGGGGACGATGAACCCGATGATGAACGCGGCCAGCGTCGGCAGCACAAACAGCGGGAAATATTTTTTGAGCGTCTTTTCCATGGCGGCTGCGGTCCCTTCCTTTCCTTTTTCTTTTGCTTACTTATAAAATGGGGGAGCCAAGCTCCCCCATTTTGCTGCGGTATTCGCTTACGCCGCGTTCAGCGCGGCCTCGCTGGCCCAGCCGTCCACGAAAGCGGAGACAACGCCGTTCCAGTCGCCCGTGCCGGCGGCATACGCTGTCAGCGCGGAACCAACGCCGTTTTTCCATTCCTCGGAAGGCATGGTGGTGAAGTTCCACGACACCGGCGTCTTGCCCGCGGCGGTCATCTCGGCGTCCTGCTTTACGAACAGGTTCGGGGACTCCTGCGCGGTTTTGAACGGGATGACAAAGCCCATGTCGTCGGCCATGGCCTTGGTGCCCTGCTCGGAGGTGACGCACCAGTTGATGAAGTCCAGCGTGGCCTGGATGTCGTCCTCGGAGGCTTCCTTGTTCACGCACCAGTAGTTCTCGGTGCCGGTGCACAGGCCCTGGTTGGCCTCGTCGCCCACGCCGATATAGATGGGGATCATGGCGAGGTCGTCATCCGTATATTTTCCCTCGCCCGTCAGGTTGCCGTACTCCCAGGAGCCGTTCTGGAAGAACACGGCCTCGCCGGCCAAAAACTCATTGCGGGAGTCGTCGCCGGTTTTGGCGGACAGCTCACTGGGCTCGCAGGTGCTGTTGTTGATATACAGGTCCCAGATGGCCTTGTAATTGTCCAGATATGTGCCCTTGATGGCGTCGGTGGTGCTGATGCCATCTTCCTGATATTCAAAGTAAACGGGCAGGTTGGCCAGATGGGTCTTGAAGCGCCAGTCGGAGCTGCCGTCCATGCCCGCGCTGGTAAACGCGGCAAAGCCCAGCTCGTCCTTGCGGGAGGTAATATCCTCGGCAACTTTCTTCAGGTCCTCAAAGCTCTGGATGTCCTCGATGGTATAGCCGGCTTTCTCCAACAGAGTCTTGTTGGTGATGATGCCGTAGCTCTCGATGACGTACGCGATGCCGTAGACGGTGTCGCCTTCTTTCAGCGCATAGTCGTCGCTGGTGAGCTGGGTGTAGATGTCGGAGCCGGAAAGATCATAGCAGTAATCCTTCCAGTTGGCGAGGCCGACGGGGCCGTTCACCTGGAACAGCGTCGGGGCTTCGCTTTTGCCCATCTCGGCCATAAGCGTCGTTTCGTATTCGCCGGAGGCGGCCGTCACGACGGTTACGGGAACGCCCGTTTCCGCGGTGTAAGCTTTGGCGAGCGTCTGCCAGGCCTCGTCCTGCTCAGGCTTGAAGTTCAGGTAATAAACAGAACCTGCGGCCGTGGGGGTGGTGCTGGCGGCGGGTTCGCTGCCGGAGCCCGAAGCCGCGGGCGTAGAGCTGCTCGAGCCGGAGCCGCCGCAGGCGGCAAGGGAAAGAGCCAGGCAAAGCGCAAGTACAAGTGCAAGTACCTTTTTCATATTGGTCCTCCTAAAAAAATTTATCATTCAACGGCAGAACTGATCGTCTCTAAACAATGCATTTGCGCTTACTTCGGCAGATGCGGCTTTAAAGACGGTATGAAGCTGCCGTCAAATATCAGATGTTACGGAGGCGACAGATTCGCCCTCCAGAAGCCCGGTGCTCACCACGCGCGTCTGCGGAGGAGCAGCCTTTTCGATCTGTCCCAGCAGAAGGGCCACGCTCTGGTCGGCAATCTCCTGCTGCGGCTGGGATACCGTGGCCAGCCGTGGTACCGCGTACTGCCCCAGCTCGATGCCGTCGAAGCCCAGTACGGAGATATCCTGCGGAACGCGGAGCCCCGCATCTGTGAGGGCGCGCATGGCGCCCACAGCCATGATATCCGACATGCAGAACACGGCGGTGAAGCCCGCTTCCCGGGCCAGCAGCTTGTTCATGGCACGATATCCGCTGCCGAGATTGTAATTCGCCTTTTGATACAGCGCCTCATCGTGGGAAAGCCCCTCGTCTGCAAAGCCCTGCAGGAACCCCTGGTAGCGTTGGTCGCTGATGGAGGAGACCGCCCGGTTGCCGCCGATAACGGCAATGCGCCGGTGCCCGCGGGAAAGCAGAAAACGGGCCGCGCGCCGTCCGGCGGCGGTATCGTCGATGCCCACGCTGGACAGGTTTCCAAAGTTCAGGTGATCTGCAAGTGTGGTGGCCAGCACGCTGGGCACGGCAATGGCGGAAAAGCGTGCCTCAAAGCTGCAGGTGTTGCCGCCCAGGAAAATGAACCCCAGAGGTTTGCGCTCGCGCTGAAGCTGCTCGCCCACCAGCACCTCATCGGCGTCCTCGTCCAGGTAATGGACCTCGGCGCTGTACCCGGAGCAGGAAATAAGGCTCTGCATCCGTTCCAGAATGGCGGCGAAAAACATGTTGAACGCGCCCTTCACCACAATGATGATGCTGCGATTCTGCTGTACCTTCAACTGGCGGGCATTGCTGTTGGGCACGAATTTATGCGCCGCGACGATGGCCTTGATCTTTTCCTTAGCCTCACGGGAAACGTCAGGATGGTCGTTCAGCGCGCGGGAAACGGTGGATACGGCGTACCCGGATTCCCTTGCGATGTCCTTGATCGTCAACAGCTGCATCCCCCTTTTTTGAAAGACTGCAACCGTTATCGGGAACGCTCCCGGAAACGTTTCCAGCTCCTTCTATTGCTTATCATACACCTACGCGTGAGGAATTTGCAAGAGGTTTTGGCAATTTCGGCAAATTGATTTAATTGAACTATTGTTTATTGTGCACCTTTACAGCATAAAACAATCGGCCTGTCATTTTGTTGTAATCATTTGCGGGCCGGCCGCTGTACAAACAAAAAATGAGAAAAGATTCACATTCTTGTAATCCTTGTGCGGGTTTGATATAGTATAATAGATATGCTGTGAAAGCGGCGCCTGGATAGTGTACCGGGAATCCGGTGCAAAAAAGCGCGTTTTCTGCGGTGAAAATTTACCCGTATGCGGGGAAAGAGCGGTTGATATGGGATTTTTTTCAAACATGTATACCAAAGAGGGGCCGGGCGTGCGCAAGGATCAGCCGCCCAAAAAGGGGATTCCGCGCTTTTTTGAAATACTGATGCGCGACTACGGCCATCTGCTGAAGGTGAATTTTCTGTTTCTTTTGTGCTGCCTGCCCATGGTGACGGTGGTGCTGTTCGGCCTGCTGTTCCACCAGTATCTGGGCATGCTGCTCATTGCGGCCGTGCTGTATCTGCTGTGTGCGGTGCTGGTGGGCCCGGCCATGACGTGCCTGCACGGCATCACCGTAAAAACAGTGCGGGATGAGCCCTGCTATATGTGGCATGAATTCAAAAAATGCTGGAAGGGCAACTGGAAGCAGAGCGTGCCCGCGGGTGTCCTGTTCTGCACGCTGCTGGCAATGGAGTGCATCGCGGCCTGGTATTATATGTTCATGCAGTCGGAGATGAACGTGCTGCTGGTGGCATTCGTGGCGTTCAGCCTGCTGCTGCTCACGATCTGCTGGCTGTTCACGACCCTGCAGATGCTGTATCTCGACATGCCCCTGGGCGGTATGCTCAAGAACAGCCTGCTCATTATGTTCGGCTACGCCAAACGCACGCTGCCCGCAGGGCTGATTACGCTGGTCATCGTCATCGGGGTGGTGCTGTTCGTGCCCGTTCCCATCATGCTTCTGCTGCTGTTCCTGGGAATGCCTGCACTGGTGGCCGTCATCGGGGATATGTGGGCTTGGCCCGTGATGGAGCAGGCGTTCCACATCTCTGAGCAGCAGGCGGCGCGCCGTGCCGAGCAGGAGGGCCGGGAGTGAACCTGAGCGTGCATCATGTGGCGGTCATCGTTTCGGATTACGCTGCGGCAAAGCATTTTTATGTGGATCTTCTGGGGCTGCCCGTCGTGCGTGAAAACTGCCGGGGCAACGGCCTGTGGAAGCTGGACCTGCGCCTGGGCGACGGCGAACTGGAGATATTCAACGCCCACGAGCCGCCCGCGCGGCTGTCGTACCCGGAGGCCGCGGGTCTGCGCCATCTGGCTTTCCGTGTGGACAGCGTGGCTGAGGCGGTTGCAGAGCTGGCTGCAAAGGGCATTGCGTGTGAGCCGGTTCGCATGGATGAATATTCCCGCAAGCCGTTTACCTTTTTTCGTGACCCGGACGGCCTGCCGCTGGAGCTGCACGAGTGACGCGCTGCGCTGGAAGTTTCTATTGATACTGTATGAAGCCGCACACGGCAGGACACCCTGTCTGTGTGCGGCCGTTTTTTGCTCCGCAAAACTTGAAAAATAATTTATATAAATCTGTTGACAAATTATTATATCTGATATACAATAAATTTACACTCAAAGCATGGAGGTGCAGGACCTTGAGCAAAAGCGTATACAGTGTTGTGCTGATGGACGATGTGGTGGACGCTGTGGACCGCCTGGCCTATGAAGCCGGCACGAACCGCTCGAATATGATTAACCGCATTTTGGCGGAATATGTGCAGCTGGCTACGCCGGAGCAGCGCATGCAGGACATTTTTTCTTCCATCATGGATGCTGTCAGCGGGCAGAATGCGCTTCAGCTTATGCTGAATGCGTCGGACGCGATGCTCTCGATGCGCAGCGCCATCCATTATAAATACAACCCCAGCATGCGCTACGTGGTGGAGCTGTACCCCCATTCCACCGAGGAGCTGGGCGAGGTGCGCGCGGGCCTGCGCACACAGAACCCTTCGCTGCTGCTGTACATCGGTCAGTTTTATAAGCTGTGGGCCGGGTTGGAGCGCGCGTATCTGGAAGGCCCGCCGCGCCGCAGCGAGGCGCAGGGAGGGCGGTATACCCGCCGCCTGCTTCTGCCCCGGAATGTCGCCGCCAGCGAGGAGGCTGGCCGCGCCATTGCGGGTTATGTGGCGCTGTTCGACTCCTGCCTGAAAACTTTTTTTGACCATTTGGAGGACCCCGCCGGCGCGCCCCGCGCCGTAGAGGGGTGTTACCGCTCCGGCCTGGACGCAGAGACTGCGGCCCTGTAGCCGCCTGCGGGCCGGAACGTTCATCGGGCAGTGCCGTGCGCCGCACGGCTCTGCCCCGTAGATTCATCCGACAAAATATGCGGATAAGGAGTGAAATGATATGAATGCACAGAAAATGACACAAAAATCCCTCGAGGCATTACAGGCTGCACAGTCGCTGGCCGTCGAGTATGAAAACCAGGCCCTGTGCCCGGAGCATCTGTTCTGCGCTTTGCTGAGCCAGCAGGACGGGCTCATCCCCCAGCTGTTTCAGAAGATGGGGGCCGAGCCGGGCAACCTTGCCGCCGCCTTTGCCAAAAAGGTGGGTGAGCTGCCCCATGTAACAGGCACCGGGCGGGACCCCGAAAAGGTGTATATCACGCCGGAGCTGGACCGTGCGCTGACGGCCGCCGAAAAATCCGCTGCCGCCATGAAGGACGAATACGTTTCCGTGGAGCATCTTGTGCTGGGCATGATGGATGCGCCCAACGCCGCCGTCAAGGAGGTGCTGCGCCAGTTCAGCCTTGATAAGACCCGCTTTCTGGAGGTGCTGGCGCAGGTGCGCGGCAACCAGCGCGTCACCAGCGACAACCCCGAAAGCACCTATGACGTGCTGGCCAAATACGGCCAGGACCTTGTGGAGCTGGCCCGTCAGCAGAAGCTGGACCCCGTCATCGGCCGCGAC
>NZ_JAFOIN010000009.1:0-8145 GCF_017421385.1 Ruthenibacterium sp.
CATCGGGCCGGGATACATCGAGACGCCGCAGACGGCGCCGCTGCGGGAGCGCCAGGCGGACGGAAGCCGCCACCCGTTCGACCAGTTCATCATCGCAAAGACGCCGGCGGCGCGGTGGGGCACCACGGAGGACCTTGTGGGCCCGGCGGTGTTCCTTGCCAGCGACGCTTCCAACTTCGTCAACGGCCATGTGCTGTATGTGGACGGCGGCATCCTCGCCTACATCGGCAAGCAGCCGCAGTAAAACCGAATCTTTTGGGAATCGAAAGGCCGCCCGCCCCGTAAACACGGGGCGGGCGGCCTTTTCTTTTTGAACTCCTCCGCTGCCGCTCAGCGCCAAAGGAACCAGATGAGCAGGTATCCCGTTGTGACGGCAATGAGAGAGAACGGTACGCCGATTTTCATAAAATCCCGGTTGGAGACCGTGTAGCCCTCCTTGCGCAGGATGCCGATGCCCGTGATGTTGGCGCTTGCGCCGATGGGCGTCAGGTTGCCGCCCAGGGTCGCACCTGTCAGCAGCCCAAAATAGAGCAGATACGGCTCCACGCCCATGAGTGTGGCAATGCCGCTCACCACAGGCAGCATCGTTGCCACATAAGGGATGTTGTCAATAAATGCGGAGAAAAGCACCGAAGCCCATACGATGAGCGAATAGATGGCAAACAGGTCGTCTCCCGCGATGTTGACAAACAGGCGGCTGATGGCGTCGATGACACCCGCCCGCGTGATGCCCGCGATGATGACGAACAGGCTCGCCAGCAAAAGCAGCGTCTGGCCGTCCAGCTCACGGAAGAACTGCCCCAGCGGAGCCAGCGACCGACGCTGACCCGCTTTGCGCAGGAAGCCCACGGCCGCCAGCAGCACACAGATGACCCCATTGGTCACGGCAGGCTTTTCCGGCACAAAGGAAACGATGATAAGCAGAGTCACCGTAGAAACGAGCAGAAGCGTGGGGACAGTGTCCGTTACCTGTGTGCGCTCGCCGGATTCCACCGGCTGGCGCAGGTTTCGGAAGTAATACAGCAGCACGCACGCGGATGCCACGGCACCCACCTGTACCACCCAAAAAATCCCGGGCCTGCCGCGGAACACGAAGAAATCAAGAAAATTCATGTCGGCATAGCCGCCCAGCAGAATGGATGTGGTATCTCCCACCAGCGTGGCCGCGCCCTGCAGATTGGAGGACACCGCAATGGCGATGATGACCGGCACAGGGCTGATGTCCAGCTTTTTGGCCAGCGCTAGCGCCACACGCGCGACCATCAGCACTGTGGCCACATTGTCCACGAAAGCGGAGATCAGCCCTGCAAACAGGGAAAGCGCCACCACCGCCCATTTGATGTTGGGCACTTTTTCCATAATGATATCCGCCATCAGCGCGGGCATGCGTGATTCGATAAACAGCACCACAGTGCCCATGGTGCCCGCAATCATCAGCAGAACGTTCCAGTCTATGGCCGCAGGCACCTCAGCCCAGGGCAGGATGCCCAGCACCACGAAAAGCAGCGCCGACGCAGCGGCGATATACGCGCGGTATTTGCCGAAGATCAAAAGCAGAACATAGGTCGCCAAAAACAGTGCGAGCGCAAGATACATGCCCGGTCTCCCCTTCCATCATCCGTGTCCCGGCCGCGCGGCGCGGGGCTTTTGCCCGCGGCCGCGCACCGGCCTGTCCACAGTATATAGAACGGGCCCGCGGGCCGTCAATCGAATCGGGACGAACTTAGCGGTATTTTAGCGGCCGGCGGCGCAGCGCATGCTTCACCGTTCCTCGTAGATCTGCTGGCTGCCGTCGATGGCCTGCTCCAGATACGCGTCGATCCACCGCTCCGCTCCGTCCATGTCCCGCCTGCACAGGTAATTGTACAGCGTTTCCGTGTTGCGGCAAAGCGCGCCGATGCCGTACATGCGGCAGAAACGCAGCCACAGGGTGATAACGGGCGCCTTGAACGAATAGTAGATGAGCGGCAGAATGCTGTTGCCGCCCGCAAGCGCAAGCTCGTGCTGGAAGGCAAAGGCCGCCTCAGCCGCCTGCGCGTTGTTCTGCGCTGCGGCGATGCGCGCCACAATATCCCCCAGGCGTGCCAGCGCTTCATCCGAGGCATAACGGATGGCACGCTGCGCAGCCAGATGCTCCAGCGCGCGCCGCACCTCCAGAATAGAGCGTATCTCATCCTTGCCCAGCACGCCGCCCTGATACTCCATGATGGCGATAAGCGTGGAAAGGTTCCCCTTGCGTCGGTAATCCGCCACGAAAGTTCCCTGCCGCGGCCGCACCTCCAGAAAGCCCTGCTGGGCCAGCTCCGCCAGACCGCCGTTCACCACGGCGCGGCTCACCTGCATCTGCTGGGCCAGTTCCCGCTCAGGCGGAAGCTGTGTACCCATGGGCAGCTCGTCGGACAATATCATCCCCTGCAGCTGCTGGACAAACAGGTCCTTCAGGCTGGGAGCGGACAGCTTTGCAAATTCCATTGTGTACCTCCCCTTCTGGTATTGGTTGTACCACATATCACTTTTTGATTTTATCATACATTTTGCCAGAGTACAAGCCCGCTTTATACCACACTTTCACAAAAAGGGAGA
This sequence comes from Ruthenibacterium sp., assembly GCF_017421385.1. Lineage (NCBI taxonomy): Bacteria > Bacillati > Bacillota > Clostridia > Eubacteriales > Oscillospiraceae > Ruthenibacterium > Ruthenibacterium sp. Next base: position 2,584 of record NZ_JAFOIN010000009.1, read on the forward strand.
CGGCCGATTGACGGGCCGAAGCAGGAATGTTAAACTATTGACGAAGATTGGTATAGCCACGCTATCAAGCAAACAAGGGAGAGATACCTGTGGACGAAGTGAGGATTTTGGAGATCAAACAGAGCGTATTCGCCAACAACGACCAGCGCGCCGAGCTTTTGCGCCGGGAGCTGAAAGAAAAGAGGATCTTTCTGCTCAACCTGATGAGCTCGCCCGGCTCCGGCAAAACGACCACCCTGACGCGCACCATCGAGCGTCTGCGTGACGAATTCAAGATCGGTGTGATGGAGGCGGACATCGACTCCGATGTGGACGCGCGTACCATTGCGGCGACGGGCGTTAAATCCATTCAGCTGCACACGGGCGGTATGTGCCATCTGGACGCGGATATGACGCGCCAGGGCCTGGACGGCCTTGCAGCGGGCGACGTGGAGCTTGCTGTTTTGGAAAACGTGGGCAATCTGGTATGTCCGGCGGAGTTCGACACAGGCGCGGTGAAAAACGCAGCCATCCTGTCGGTGCCCGAGGGCGACGACAAACCGCTCAAGTACCCGCTGATGTTCCAGATCTGCGACGTGGTTCTCATCAATAAAACGGACGTGCTGCCCTACTTTGATTTTGACATGGAGAAATGCAGAGAAAACATCCGCATGCGCAACCCGAACGCCAAGGTCATCCCCATCTGCGCCAAGACGGGCGAGGGCGTGGACGAATGGGCCGACTGGCTGCGCGCCGAAGTAAAAGCCTGGCGCGGCTGAACCGCGACCGCACAGAGAAAGGATGCCGGATATGAGCGAGACACATTTCCCCCTGGACGAGAGCAAACTGCCCTTTCCCATTCCAAAGGACGCGCAGCCCCGGGAGAAAATTTTAAAACTGGGGCGTATGATCACAGACCGCATTCCCGCTAAGCTGCACGGCCTGACGGCGGAAGACCCGGAATACTGGGGCCTGGCGGGCGTGGTGACGGATGAAATGGCGGACGTCGCCCTGAAGATGAAGGTGCGCAAGCCCATGACGCTGTCCGAGCTTGTAAAAGCCACGGGCAAGCCCGCCGAAGAGCTGGAACCGCTGCTGTACCAGATGAGTTGCGTGGGCCTGCTGGAGTACAACTGGGAAAACGAACGGCATGAAAAGCAGTACGTTCTGCCGATGTTCGTACCCGGCAGCGCGGAATTTTTCAATATGCACAAGCAGCAGATCCAGGACAATCCCGAGGTGACGGCTTTTTTTGAGCGCATGACCTTCCTGCCCCTGGAGCACATCACCGCCATGGTTCCGCCGGGCGGCGCGGGCATCGGGATGCACGTCATTCCCGTGGAAAAAGCCATTGAAACAGAGAACCGGTCCGCCGATATCGAGCACATTTCCCACTGGCTGAAAAAATACGAAGGCAAATACGCGGCCAGCCCGTGCTCCTGCCGCATGTCCCGCGCCCGCATGGGCGAGGGCTGCGCCGACGACCCGGAGGACTGGTGTATCGGCGTGGGCGATATGGCCGATTATCTGGTGGAGACCAAAAAGGGCCATTATGTTACTTACGACGAGGTGCTGGAGATCCTGCGGCGCGCCGAGGACAACGGTTTTGTGCACCAGATCACCAACATTGACGGCGAGAACAAAATTTTTGCCATCTGCAACTGCAACGTCAACATCTGCAACGCCCTGCGCACCAGCCAGCTGTTCAATACGCCCAATATGAGCCGTTCGGCCTATGTGGCGAAGGTGAAAACCGAAAACTGCGTTGCCTGCGGCCGCTGTGTGGAATACTGCCCCGCGGGCGCCGTCAAGCTGGGGCAAAAGCTGTGCACCCAAAACGGCCCGGTGGAATATCCCCGGCAGGAGCTGCCCGACGCCGTGAAGTGGGGCCCGGAAAAATGGGATGTCGATTACCGCGACAACAACCGCATCAATTGCTACGACGCCGGCACGGCCCCCTGCAAAACGGCCTGCCCTGCGCACATCGCCGTGCAGGGCTACCTGAAAATGGCCGCGCAAGGCCGCTACACCGACGCGCTGGCGCTTATAAAAAAAGAGAATCCCTTCCCCGCCGTATGCGGCCGCGTGTGCAACCGCCGCTGTGAGGACGCCTGCACCCGCGGCACCGTGGATCAGGCCGTTGCCATCGACGAGGTAAAGAAATTTATTGCCCAGCAGGACCTGAACGCCGCCACGCGGTATGTGCCGCCGGTGGTCGCACCCACGAACCGGGGCGGCTTCGCGGAAAAGATCGCCGTCATCGGCGCCGGCCCGGCCGGCCTCTCCTGTGCATATTATCTGGCCGAGCGCGGCTATAAGCCCACGGTATTTGAGAAAAACGAGCGTCCCGGCGGCATGCTGGTATACGGCATCCCCTCCTACAAGCTGGAAAAGGACGTCGTGGACGCGGAGATCGAGGTGCTGCGCCAGATGGGCGTGGACATCCGCTGCGGCGTGGAAGTGGGGCGCGACATAACGCTGGACACGCTGCGCCGGGAGGGCTATAAGGCTTTCTACGTGGCCATTGGCTGCCAGGACGGCCGCAGCGCGGGCATTCCCGGCGAGGACACCGCGGGCGTGATGACCGCCGTGGACTTCCTGCACGCCGTCGCGGAAAACGAAACGTACCCCGTGGAGGGCCGGGCCGTTGTCATCGGCGGCGGGAACGTGGCCATCGACGTGGCCCGCACCAGCGTCCGCTGCGGCGCTGCAGAAGTTTCCATGTACTGCCTGGAGCCGCGGGAAAGCATGCCCGCCTCCGCCGAGGAAGCAGCAGAGGCCGAAGATGAGGGCGTGGCCATCCGCTGCGGCTGGGGCCCGAAGGAGATTCTTGCGGAAGCCGGCCGGGTGACCGGCATCGTTCTGAAACGATGCGTTTCCGTGTTTGATGAAAACGGCCGCTTCTGCCCCAGATATGACGAGGCCGATACCATTACCGTTCCCTGTGAACATGTGTTTCTGAGCATTGGCCAGAGCATCCGGTGGGGCAGCCTGCTGGACGGCGCAAAAGTAGAGCTGGGACGCGGCGGCGCCGCCGTGGCGGACCCGCTCACCTACCAGACGGCACAGCCGGACATATTTGTAGGCGGCGATGTGTACACCGGCCCCAAATTCGCCATCGACGCCATTGCCGCCGGCAAGCAGGGCGCGGAATCGCTGCACCGCTTTGTACACGAAAACGCCAGCCTGACCATCGGCCGTAACCGCCGCCAGTTCAAGGAGCTGGACAAGGAAAGCCTTGCGCTGGAGAGCTACGACAACGGTGCACGCCAGAGCGCGGGCATGGACGAGCGCATCGACTACCGCCGTTCCTTCCGGGACGCGCACAAGACCTTTACCGAGGAGCAGGTGAAGGCCGAAACCGCGCGCTGCCTGGGCTGCGGCGCTTCGGTGGTGGACCCCAACAAGTGCATCGGCTGCGGGCTTTGCACCACCAAGTGCGAGTTCGACGCCATCCATCTGAACCGGGAGCTTCCCGAATGCAGCAGGATGGTGCGTTCGGAGGATAAATTCAAGGCTATTCTGCCTTATATGATCAAGCGTGAAATGAAGATCCGCTTCGGCAAAAAGGACGGCTGAGACGATGCATGAGCTTGGGATCGTATTCCATATCATCGACAGCATCGAGGAGGTTGGGCGGCAGAACAAGCTGCGCCGCGTCTCCACGGTGACGCTGGAGCTGAGTGAGGTCTCCGGCGTGGTGCATACTTATCTGGAGGACTGCTGGCACTGGGCGGCGGCCAGATCGCAATTGCTGAACGGCTCGCGCCTCGCCATCGAGGCGCTGCCCGCCGTTACCCTGTGCGAGGACTGCGGCAGCACCTACGCCACGGTGGAGCACGGCAAAACGTGCCCTTTCTGCCAAAGCCCGCGCACGCATCTCGTCAGCGGGAATGAGATCAATATCAAGGAGATCGAGGCGTGCTAGGGACGCGCCTTTGACCGGGTACACGGCGGCGCTGCCGCCAAAAACAAGGGAGGAACCGTATCATGTTATTTCAGATCTACGGCGAAAACGCCGGCTTCCAGCTTTTGGGCTGGGCTCTCGTCTTTGTGGGCCTCATCGCGGCCAACGAACTGGCCCGCCGCTCCAAAAAGGGCGGTATCTTCTTCTTCCTGGCGCTTCCCGCCGCACTGACGGTATATTTTATCGCCATTTACGCGGGCGCGGCCATGGGCGCGGAGTGGGCGCTGAACAACCCCACCTACACGCATATGAACAGCTGGTTCCACTACGCCAAGCTGTACGCCGCCACCGCGGGCTGCATCGGGTTTATGATGCTGAAGTATAAATGGAGCATAGGAAAGACGCAGTGGTTCAAGGTTTTTCCTTTCGTCATCGTCGCCATCAATATCCTCATCGCCGTGGGCAGCGATTTTGAATCCGGCATCCGCGGCGCAATGGCCCTGGCCGAGACCGGAGACCGCTGGTGGCTCTCCAGCGAGAACGTTTGGCTGTACGGCGGCTGGTGGAACTGGGTAAACGGCATCGCCGGCATCCTCAACATCCTCTGCATGACGGGCTGGTGGGGCATCTACTCTTCCAAAAAGCACGACGACATGCTCTGGCCGGACATGACCTGGCTGTTCATCATCGCCTATGACCTGTGGAACTTCGAGTATACCTACAACAACCTGCCCACCCACGCGTGGTACTGCGGCCTGGCGCTGCTTCTGGCGCCCACGTTCGCCAACGCGCTTTGGAACAAGGGCGGATGGATCCAGAACCGCGCCAACACACTGGCGCTGTGGTGCATGTTCGCCCAGGTGTTCCCGTTGTTCCAGGACGCCAGCGTGTTCACCACCATCCCTGTGCTGTATGCGGACGGCTTTATGGACGCCGCGGTGCGCCCCTCTGCCGCCGACCCCACGATGCAGGGCGTGGTCGCCATTCTGGCGCTGGCGGCGAACGTCATCGTGCTTGCCGTCATCATCAAGCGTTCCCTCGCACAAAAGAAGAACCCCTATACGGGCGAGATCTTCACCGATACGCGGGATTTCCAGCTTGCCATGGCAAGAGCCGAGGGCAAATAACCAATACGGCGCACCCCGCTCAAAATATACGGGGCCTGTTTTGCAGGCCCCGTTTTTCATGGAAAGGACGACAGCATGAACAAGCGCGAGATCATCGCATATTTTGACGCCCGCGCGCCGGAATGGGATGCGCGCATGGTGCGCAGCGACAGCAAGATCGCCTTCATCCTGGACGCGGCGGGCGTGCGGCCAGGCGTTTCGGTGCTGGACGTGGCCTGCGGCACCGGCGTTTTGTTTGGCGATTACCTGGCCCGGGACGCGGCGCGGGTGACGGGGGTGGACATCTCGCCCGAAATGGCACGCATCGCCGTTTCCAAGCTGCGCGACCCCCGCGTGGAGGTACTGTGCGGCGACGTGGAGGAGCTTGCCTTTCCGCGCAGGTACGACTGCTGTGTGGTATACAATGCGTTCCCCCATTTTGCCCACCCCGCCCGGCTGCTGGCACGCTTAGCCGCCTGCCTCGCACCCGGCGGCCGGCTCACTGTGGCCCATGGCATGAGCCTTGCGGCGCTGCACCGCCACCACGCGGGCGCGGCCCGCGGCGTGAGC
>NZ_JAFOIN010000010.1:0-19122 GCF_017421385.1 Ruthenibacterium sp.
CGGCGCTCCCGTGGCCATTCCGGACTTTACCAACGGCAAGTGGATGGAGCGCGCTCCCTGGCAGCCGTAAAGCGGGAGCTTCCGGTATTTTATGCTCCGCTCCCTTTCTGAAAAATGAAAAAACAGCGGGCCGCGCCCGTGGGAAAAGCCTTCCGGTTTTCCGGAAGGCTTCTTTTTTGCGCCTTTGCGGGCGCTAACGCAACCTTAACATCCGGCGGCGAACGTTAAGCGCACACTTACAGCTTATGCCCTATAATGAGGCATACCGCGATAAGGGAAGGAAGGGAATGGATTATGATGGATGTTCTGATGGCCGGAACATTGCTGGCCTGTTTCGGGCTTGTATGGCTTTTGGCAAAATGGTGCCAGAAGCAGGTGGACGCCGCGGAGTGAGCGCGGGGAAAAAGGCCGCAAGGAGGATACATAAATGCTGGTACTGGGTGGGATCGTGCTGCTGCTGGGCTGCTATCTGATCTATGCATTGGTACATCCGGAAAAATTTTGATTCGCTGTGAGCGAAACTGAGATAAACAGGAGGAGCTTGTCATGCTACAGCTTGCACTGACAGTGAGCATTTATTTGCTCATTGTCATTCCCGCGGGTGTGTATCTGTATCACATCGCGGCGGGGAAACACACTTTTACAGACCCCGTCTTTGACCGTGTGGACGGAGCGATCTATAAAATCAGCGGAGTGGACCCCGGGAAGGGGATGAACTGGAAACAGTATGCCCTGGCTCTGCTGGGGACGAACGCCGTGATGGTGTTCATCGGGTATCTGATCCTGCGCGTGCAGAGCGCAGGGCCTTTCAACCCGAACAATATTGAGAATATGGAGCCCACGCTGGCGTTCAATACCATTATCAGCTTCATGACGAACACGAATCTCCAGCACTATTCCGGTGAGTCCGGGCTTTCCTACCTGTCTCAGATGCTGGTCATCATTTTTATGATGTTCGTGTCCGCCGCAAGCGGATATGCTGCCTGCGTTGCGTTCATCCGCGGCCTTGCAGGCAGGACAAAAAACGACGTGGGCAATTTTTTTGCGGACCTGGTGCGCATCACCACCCGTATCCTGCTGCCGTTTTCCATTGTGGGCGGCCTGCTGCTGGTATGGCAGGGCGTGCCGCAGAATTTTGAAGGCAATGTTGTGGTGGAGACACTGGAGGGCACATTTCAGGTCATTGCCATGGGCCCCATCGCCGCGCTGGAGATCATCAAGCATCTGGGCACGAACGGCGGCGGCTTCCTGGGCGCAAACTCGTCTACGCCGCTGGAAAACCCCACGATGCTCTCAAACCTGATCGAGCTGTATTCCATGATGCTCCTGCCCGGCGCATGCGTCATCACCTTCGGTAAAATGGTGCACGCCCGCAGGCAGGAAGCGGCGGACGGCATGCAAAGGGCAGGCGGCCTGCGTGCGCGCGGCGGCCTTTCCGCGGCCATCTACGGCCGCGAGGGACGCAGCATTTTTGCCGCCATGGGCATCCTGTTCGTCATCGGCCTGAGCGTATGCTTCTGGGCCGAGAGCCAGGGCAACCCGGCGTTGGCGGATATCGGCCTGGACCAGGCCATGGGCAGTATGGAGGGCAAGGAGGTCCGCTTCGGTATTGCGCAGTCGGCGATGTTCACCACCGTCACGACCTCTTTTACGACCGGTACGGTGAACAATATGCACGACACCCTGACGCCGCTGGGCGGCATGATCCCTCTGCTGCACATGATGCTGAACGTAGTATTCGGCGGCAAGGGCGTCGGTCTGATGAATATGATCCTGTACGCCATTCTGGCAGTGTTCATCTGCGGCCTGATGATCGGGCGCACGCCGGAATACCTGGGCAAAAAGATCGAAGGCCGGGAAATGAAGCTCACCGCGCTGTGCATCATCATCCACCCGCTGCTCATCCTTGCGTTTTCCGCGCTGGCAGTGGGCACCGCAGCCGGGCGGGAGGGCATCACCAATCCGGGCTTTCACGGCCTGAGCCAGGTGCTGTATGAATATGCCTCCTCCGCCGCCAACAACGGTTCCGGTTTTGAGGGCCTGGCGGATAATACCTGTTTCTGGAATATCACCGCCGGTCTGGCCATGTTCTTCGGCCGGTACCTTTCCATCGTCATCCAGTTGGCCATTGCCGGGTCGCTGATGAAAAAGAACTTTGTCAATGAATCGGCCGGCACGCTGCGGACGGACACGGTTTCGTTTTCCGTTATCCTGGTTTTCGTCGTATACATTTTTGCCGCGCTGACATTTTTTCCAGCGCTGGCATTGGGCCCCGTTGCAGAGCATCTGGCTCTGTGGGGCTAAGAGCGGTTTGAAAAATCAAAAAAGCTGCCTTTCCCAACAGGAACTGACGTTTACTGCGTCCAAAATCCTCGGAATACAGCAGGTATTCCTGCGCTTTTGGCCTTGTAACCGCTCGCTCCTTGCGGGAAATACAGCGTTCCTGCTATTTTCAAACAACCCCTAAGGAGGATTTTCAGAGCTATGAGTAAGAACCGCAAGCAAAAGATGATCACACCGGAGATCATGCGGCAGGCCGTGGTCGGGGCGTTTACAAAGCTGGACCCGCGCTATATGATGAAAAATCCGGTGATGTTCGTTGTGGAGATCGGGTTTGTGATCTCGCTGGTGCTCTCCTTCGCGCCCGGCCTGCTGGGAGACACGACGCCGAACGCGCGCGTTTACAACAGTATTGTGTCGGCCATTCTGTTCGTTACGGTGCTGTTTGCAAACTTTGCCGAATCAGTGGCGGAGGGGCGCGGAAAAGCGCAGGCCGCCAGCCTGAAGAAAACAAAAAAAGACACACAGGCACGCCTGCTTGATGCAGACGGAGGCGAAAGGATGGTGCCGTCCAGCGAACTGAAGAAGGGCGATGTGGTGATGGTGGCCGCGGGCGGGGTCATCCCGGGCGACGGCGAGGTCATCGAGGGCATCGCCTCGGTGGATGAATCCGCCATCACCGGCGAATCCGCACCGGTGGTGCGCGAGGCAGGCGGCGATTTCAGCTCTGTAACCGGCGGCACCACGGTGGTGTCCGACTGGCTGAAGGTACGCATCACGTCCGACCCAGGCGACAGCTTTCTGGACCGCATGATCGCTCTGGTGGAGGGCGCTTCCCGCAAAAAAACGCCCAATGAGATCGCGCTGAACACACTGCTGGTGTCGCTCACCGTTATTTTTCTGATCGTCATCGTCACACTGTATCCCATCGCCCTGTATTCCGGCGTGCAGCTCCAGACTTCCACACTGATCGCCCTGACGGTCTGCCTGATCCCGACCACCATCGGCGGCCTGCTGTCCGCCATCGGAATCGCCGGGATGGACCGCGTGACGCGCTTTAACGTCATCGCCATGTCCGGCAAAGCCGTGGAGGCATGCGGCGACGTGGACACGATGATTTTGGATAAGACCGGAACGATTACCTACGGCAACCGCCTTGCGGCGGACTTTTTTCCCGTGGGCGGCGCGTGCCGGGAGGAGCTGGTGCGCTGTGCCGCGCTGACGAGCCTGCACGACGGCACGCCGGAGGGTAAGTCCACACTGGCTCTGGCCCGCCTTCAGGGGGAGGACTGCGGGGAGCCGCAGGGCGCGCGCTTCATTGCGTTTACCGCTCAGACACGCATGAGCGGTGTGGACCTGCCCGGCGGCCGGAGCGTACGCAAGGGGGCGTCCGACGCCATTGAGAAATACGTTTCCGAAATGGGCGGCAAGGTGCCGGAGGACCTTGCCCGGCGCGTTGCCGAGGTGTCCGCTCTGGGCGGCACACCGCTGGCTGTCTGCGAGGACAGCCGGATTTTGGGCGTCATTTATTTAAAGGACACGGTAAAGGCAGGCATGGCCGAGCGTTTTAAGCGCCTGCGTGCCATCGGCATCAAAACCATTATGTGCACGGGCGACAACCCGCTTACCGCCGCCACGATCGCCAAGGAGGCAGGCGTGGACGGCTTCATTGCCGAGTGCAAGCCCGAAGACAAGATCGCATTGATCAAAAAAGAACAGGCCGAGGGCAAGATCGTTGCCATGACGGGCGACGGCACCAACGACGCGCCCGCTCTGGCGCAGGCAAACGTAGGCCTTGCGATGAACAGCGGTACCGCCGCCGCCAAAGAGGCCGCAAATATGGTGGACCTGGACAGCGACCCCACGAAAATTTTGGAGGTGGTGGAGATCGGCAAGCAGCTGCTTATTACCCGCGGCAGCCTTACGACTTTTTCCATCGCCAACGACATCGCAAAATACTTCGCAATCATCCCCGCTATGTTTATGATGGCGATCCCGCAGCTGGGTGTGCTTAACATCATGGACCTGGCAACGCCGCACAGCGCCATTCTTTCCGCGCTCATTTTCAATGCCATCATCATTCCATGCCTGATACCGTTGGCGCTCAGGGGCGTAAAGTACCGCCCGATGTCATCCGGCAGGATGCTTGCCCGGAATATGATGCTTTACGGCCTGGGCGGTGTGATCGCTCCTTTCGCAGGCATCAAGCTCATAGATATGCTCATCCATCCGCTTTTGGCGCTTTGGGGCTTTTAAGGAGGAATATGCATGGACGCGAATAAAAAAGCAATGCTCCGCAATATCCGTCAGGCTCTCGTGGTCACGCTGGTCCTGCTGCTTTTGTGCGGATTTGTATTTCCGGTGCTTCTGAGCGGCCTTTCCGGCCTGCTTTTCCCGCATCAGGCGGGCGGCAGCCTGGTGACCGCCGACGGCAAGGCTGTGGGTGCGAAGCTGGTGGGACAGGAGTTCACCGAGGCCTATTTCATGAAGGGGCGGCCCTCCGCCTATCACTACAACACCTATTACACAGACGAACAGGGCAGCCGGTTCTACAACGACGGCAGCGAATTTGCGGGGCTGGGCTCCGGTTCCAACAATTACGCGCCCAGCAACCCTGCGCTGACACAGCGTGTGGAAGCCGACATCGAGGCGTTTTTGGCGGAAAATCCCGGCGTGGCGCGGGAGGATATCCCGGCCGACCTGATGACGGCCTCGGGCTCGGGCCTTGACCCGCACATCTCGCCCGCCGCCGCGCAGGTGCAGCTTCCCGCCATTGCAGAGGCTTCAGGGCTCAGCCCGGAACGGCTTGCGCAGATCGTTGCGGACAACACCGAGGAAAAACTGCTGGGCGTGTTCGGGGAGGAGACCGTGAACGTGCTGGGCGTGAACCTGGACATCGCGCTGGCGATGGGGCTGATTTCGGAAACGGAAAAATAAACGCGGCAGAAGCAAAAAACCGCCGCCCCGAAACGGGGCGGCGGTTGCTGTATACGGCGCCCGCGGGGCGGCCGGTCACATCTCCTGGCAGAGCTGCCAGTACAGGCCCTTGCGCGCCAGCAGCTCCTCATGGGTTCCGCATTCCGCGATCTCGCCGTGGTCGATGTACATGATTTTGTTGCAGGCACGGATGGTGGAGAGCCGGTGTGCGACAATGAAGGAGGTGCGTCCCTTGAGCATGCGGTTCACACCCTCCTGCAGCTCGCGTTCCGTTTTGGTATCCACGCTGCTGGTGGCTTCGTCCAGAATGAGGATCTTCGGGTCGGACGCCATGGTGCGCGCCAGAGCAAGAAGCTGCTTTTCCCCCTGGGAGAGCATGGCCCCGCCCTCGGTGAGCACGGTGTCGTAGCCGTGAGGCAGCGCCCGGATAAAGCCGTCCGCGCACACAAGCTCGGCCGCGCGGATGAGCTCTTCGTCGCCGGCGGCAAGATTGCCGTAGCGCAGATTGTCCATCACGGTGCCTGTAAATACGAAGCTCTCCTGCATCATCAGCCCCATCTGGGCACGCAGCGAAGCCAGCGTCACGCCGGAGATATCCACGCCGTCAATGGTCACCCGGCCTTCGGTGCAGTTGTAGAAACGGCTGAGCAGGTTGATGATGGTTGTTTTTCCGCTGCCCGTGTGGCCCACCAGAGCCACGCTCTCGCCCTGCTTCACATGAAAATTCACATGCTTGAGCACAAGGATATCCTTTTCATAGGCGAAAGAGACGTCGTGGAACTCCACATCGCCGCGGATCTCCGGAAGCACTGCGGCGCCGGGGGCGTCCTGCACCTCGACCGGTTCGTCGATCATCTCAAAGATACGCTCCAGATATGCCACGTTGTTGATGAAGTTGTTGTAGATGTTGGCAAGCTGGTTGATGGGCCCCCAGAACTGGGAGGCGTAGTTCATCATGGCCAGCAGCACGCCCACGGTAACGGCGGGCTTGGCGGCAAAGATGCCGTATACGATGATGGCCACCGTCACGCTGCGGCTGATGAGATCGATAACAGGGGAAACGGCCATGGACGGCACGACGGCGCTGTACCAGGCGCGTTTGGAATCGCGCAGCAGGCCGTCGTACACGTCGGCGTTGTACTGCTCCCGCGCGAAAAGCTGGGTGATCTTCATGCAGGTGATGCTCTCGTTGAGGTAGGCGTTCATATTGCTGCTTTTGTTGGAGTACGCCTGCCACCCTCTGCGCTGCATGGGCTTGATGAACAGGATGAACCCGACGGCGAACGGCAGCCCCGCCAGCACGACGCACGCCAGGCGCGCGTCCATGCGCAGCATGAAAATAACAATGAACACCAGGTTGAACATCTGCAGGAACAGGCTGATGAGCCCGTTGGACAGGATGTTGGCCACCGAGTTGACGTAGTTGATGACACGCACGAGAATTTTTCCGTGGGGACGGCTGTCGAAATAGGAGAAGGAAAGCTTCTGCAGGTGCTCGTACAGGTCGCGCCGCAGGTCATGGACGATGTTCTGGCCGATGACGTTGACGCACCGGCTGGACAATGTGGTGAACAGAATGTTGACGGCGATACACGCCAGCATGAGCGCGCAGCAGGCCAGCACCATGGGGATGTTCCCCGCGGGCACGGCCTCGTCCAGCACGCGGGCCGAGAACAGCGGCCCGCACAGGCCCGCCACCATGGCCAGCGCCTGCAGCACGAACGCGCGCAGGAACAGGCGTCCCTCCCGGCGGATGTACACAAAGCAGCGCCGGATCATTTCCCAGCTGAAAGTGCTTTCCAACGTTTCGTCCACGCCGAAGGTGTTCCGTTTTGCCATGGTCAGCGCACCTCCTTTGCCGGGGCGTTTGCCGCGGGCGCGTCGGGCATTCCCTGCACGCCCTGCAGCAGGCAGATGTCGCGGTAATAGCCCTCACAGGCCGCGAGCTGTTCATGGGTGCCGCGCTGCGCGATGCGCCCGTCCTGCAATACGAGTATCTGGTCCGCGCTGCGCACAGCGGAAATGCGCTGCGCAACAATGATTTTTGTACAGGGATAGGGAAGCTCCTGAAGATTTTTGCGCAGCTGCTTTTCGGTCTCCAGGTCGACCGCCGAGGTGGTGTCGTCCAGGATCAGGATCTCAGGCTGCTTTGCCAGCGCGCGGGCCAGGGCGATGCGCTGCTTCTGGCCGCCGGAAAGCCCGGTGCCCTGCTCGCCGATGATGGTGTCGAAGCCCTCGGGCAGCGAGCAGATGAAATCAGCGGCTGCGAGGCGGGCGTACAGGGCGACGTCGTCTTCGGAGATGTCGTCGGGCGCGCTGTACGCGATGTTGCTGCTGACAGTGTCGGAATAGAGCTGCACGCGCTGCGTCGCCATGCCGATGCGCCGCCGCAGCGCCTGAAGGTCCCACAGGCGCACGTCCACGCCGTCCACCAGCACCGTGCCGCCGCTGACGTCCAGCATGCGCGTGACGGCGTCCACCAGCGTGGTTTTGCCGCTGCCTGTGGCGCCCAGTATGGCCAGCGTCTGCCCCTGCGTTACGGAAAAGCTGACGTCCTTCAGCGTGGGGGCGCTGTTGTGGGGGTAAGCGACGGTAACGCCGCGGAATTCCACGCTGCCGCGGCATTCGCCCTCGGTGCGCCCGTGCTCGGGGTTCTCGATCCGCGTGCGGGCAAAATAAATTTCAATGACCTTTGCGGCGGAGGTGAGGAACCGCTGAAAATCGTTCAGGTAGGTGCCCAGCGCGCGCATCGGCTCCGACAGGCCCCAGGACATCAGCGAAAAGGCGGCGAGGTCGCCGGCCGTCATTTTTCCCTGGATGATGAACAGGCCGCCGAAGAGCACAGACAAAAGCCCCATAAGCTGGGCGCAGCCCTCGATGTAGGGGAAGAATTTCAGCCAGTGAAAGTTGGCCTTGAGGTTTGCCTGGCGGTATTCTTCGTTGCAGTTCTCGAATTTTTCGTTTTCATAGGCCTCGCGCACGAACGCGCGCACCGTTTTGTTGCCCGCGATGTTTTCCTGCGCCACCGAGTTCATGCGGGACAGCTTTTCCCGCAGGGACGCATACAGAGGATACACCGTGCGTGAAAACAGGAACGAGCATGCAAGGATCACCGGGGCAACGGCCAGCAGAAGGAGCGTCAGCGCGGCGTTCACGCTGAACAGATATGTCATGGAAAACAGAAACAGGCAGGTGCTCTCCACCGCGTTGTACGAGATCCAGCACACCGTGTGGCGCACCATGTCCAGATCGCCCGTCAGGCGCGTCATCAGGTCGCCCGTGCGGTACCGCGTATAAAAGCCCGCGTCCTGGGTGCACAGGTTGTCGTACAAATGGCGGCGGATGTCCTGCTGGACGTTCTGGGACACATACTCCAGAGACGCCGTCATGCCGTAGCGTACGCACGAGCGCAAAAGCTGCGCGCCGATCATAACGCACACCAGCGGGACGAGCAGCTGTGTCTGGCGCTGCACGGAACCGTCCGGCAGCGTTTGTCCCACCAGCACCCGGTCCGTGATCTGCTGCGTGATGAACGGGAACACCACGCACAGCCCCGCCGAGACAACGGCCAGCGCCATCGCCAGCCAGAACCATTTCCGTTTGTCCTTCATGCAGCCGGAAAGCCATTGCAGCTGTTGCATTGTAAAGACCCTCTAACCTGTAAAATTCAAAAGCGCCGGACGACGAAAAATCATTCCGGTTTTTGTGCTTTATTTGGCTGTATTATATCATCCGGTATGATATAATACCGGACAGAAGGAATCGTTTTGTGGCCAAATATTGCGTTTTGGGGCATCCCGTGGGAGGCATATATGGAAAAACGAAAAGCCTATGCTTATTACGAGGAACGAAGCGGACGCGAGCTTCAGGTGGAGATGGGCAAACGGCTCAATTTCCCCTCCCATCTGCATGGTGAACTGGAGCTTTTTCTGGTGCAGAGCGGCTGCGTCTGCGTTGGGATAGACGGGGAATTCCGTGAGCTGAAGGCGGGAGAACTGGCGGTGGTGTTTCCCAACACGGTGCACAGCTACCAGTGCCGGGAAGCGGACAGCCGGTATATGATGGCCGTCTGCGGCACGTCTCTGCTGGGCGATTATTTCCCCAGCCTGACGCAGTGCCGCCCCCGCCGGCCGTACCTGTGCGGGAAAGCGCTGGACCCGGATGTGCTGTACGCCCTGCACAGCCTTTACCGCTGCCGGTGTACCGGGGCGGACAGCAGCATTTCCCGCGCGCTGCTCCATTTGATCCTGGCGCACGTTCTGCCCGAACTCTCACTGGAGCCGGCGCCGGAGCCGAAAGCCATGGATCTGACGAGCAGCGTGGTGCGCTATATCATGCGGAACTTCCGTCAGCCGCTCTCGCTGGAGCACATTGCAAAGGAGCTGGGCGTCAGCAAATATCACCTGTCGCACGTGTTCTCCGCGCGGCTGCACACCAGCTTCCGGGAATATGTGAACGCCCTGCGGCTGGACTGCGCCCGCGACCTGCTGGCTGCGACGGAGCTGAGCATGCTGGAGGTGAGCATGGAATCCGGCTTCGACAGCCTGCGGACGTTCAACCGTGTGTTTCAGGAACGGTTCCGGCAGACGCCGAGCCAGTACCGCAAAAGCCGCACCGGCGCCCTGTGGGGCGCACAGGACGGGCAGCGGCGCAAAGGCGCGTAACGCCCTGTGCGCTTGGTAAAAAAGCCATGGCTTTGGAAGTTTTTTGACGGGTTGTTTCTCCGCGCTTGCGCCGGAGCAAAAACTGTGTTACTGTGAATAGGCAAAATGCTGCAGGGTGCCCGGCCGCTTTGAGGCGGCCGGGAGAATAGGGAAACAGGTGCAAAGCCTGTGCGGGACCGCCGCCGTAAGGGAACAGTTCCGGCTTCAAAACGTCACTGTGGGTACACACGGGAAGACGAAGCCGGGGCGCTGACGCCCAAGCCGGAAGACCTGCCCTGCGGCGATGCTGCCGGAAGGGCAGGGACGCGCGGCGGACGGACGAAACGCCTGCGCGGTAAAAATCAGGGTGCGCCGTTTTTTAGGACACTTTGTTTGACCGGGCCTTTCTCATAAATGAGAAAGGTCCGGTTTTTTTGCGGCGCACAACAAAAGAAACAGGAGGAATGTTCAATGACCAAGTGTGAAAAGCGATTTTTGGCGTTTTCCATGGTCATGGGCGGCGTTTTGTTTGTACCGCAAAGCGCCTATGCCATGCACATCATGGAAGGGTATCTTCCGCCGGCATACTGTGCGGCATGGGGGGCGCTGTGCCTTCCGTTCCTGGCGGCGGGCGTGGTCCGGCTGCGCCGCACGGTGCAAGCGCAGCGCAAGGCCCTGCTGCTGCTGGCGATGTCCGGCGCGTTTATTTTTGTCATCTCGTCGCTCAAGCTCCCGTCCGTCACAGGCAGCTGCAGCCACATGACGGGCACCGGCCTGGCCGCCATTCTGTTTGGCCCGGCTTACGCTGCGGTGCTGGGGCTCATCGTGCTGGTGTTCCAGGCGGTGCTGCTTGCCCACGGCGGCCTCACCACGCTGGGGGCCAATACCTTCAGCATGGCCATCGCCGGGCCTCTGGTCTCCTGGGGTGTTTATGCCCTGTGCAAAAAGGCGCGTGTGAACCGTAAGCTGGCGATATTTCTGGCGGCGTCTCTGGGCGATCTGTTTACATACTGCGTTACAAGCCTGCAGCTTGCGATGGCCTATCCCGCTGCGGAAGGCGGCGTGGCAGCCAGCGCGGTGCGCTTTTTGGGCGTTTTCGCGCCCACGCAGCTGCCGCTGGCCGCGATCGAGGGCATCTTGACCGTTCTGGTGGTGATGGGGCTGGAAAGCTGTGCCAGGCCCGAGCTGCGGGAGATCGGCTTTTTGAAGGAGGGATTGCAGTGAGCAGGAATACAAAAACCGTTTTGGCGCTGCTGGCCGCTGTGCTGGTACTGGCTGTCGTGCCCTTCTTCCTTGCGCCGGGCGCGGAGTTCGGCGGCAGCGATGACGCCGGAAGCCGGATGGTGGAGGAGATTCAGGGTGAAGCATATGAGCCGTGGTTCACGCCGGTTTTGGAAACACTGCTCGGCGGCGAGCTGCCCGGAGAGATCGAGAGCCTGCTGTTTTGCATCCAGACGGGCGTGGGCGTGGGCGTGCTGGCCTACGGCTTCGGCTATTTTGCCGCGCGTAAAAAATATTCCGCACAGTCCTTGGAATGAGGCTCTTTCGCACGCCGCTTTGCGCGGGGGCTCCCGGTGAACATGCTTTTTCAAAAAGTCCGGCAGGAGGTGGGAATATGTTCAACGCCCTGCTTGGGAGCTTTGTGGCGTGGAGCCTGACGGCCGGCGCGCTGCCAGGCCCCTGGCCGGCCGCAGCTTCCTTAGCGCTGGGCGGCGCGCTGCTGCTGCTGCTGCACGGCCACACGCACGGCGCGGCGCTGACGGTGGACGTGCTGGCGCGGCGTTCCCGCTTTTTGACGGTAAACCCGGGCCTGAAGCTTTGGTGCTGCGCGGCCTTGCTGGCGCTGTGCCTGCTGGCGCGCACCCCGTGGCCGCCGCTGGCGTTGTTTTTTGCAGCGTCCGCGTTAACGGCGGCGGGCGGCGTACGCCCGCGCGCCTATCTGTCGCTGCTGGGCGCGCCTGCTACATTTTTGCTGCTGAGCGGTATTGCGCTGCTGTGGGAATACGCGTCTGCGCCCGGCGGCGTGGCAAACGTCCCGTTTCTGGGCGGGTATTTTGTCCTGCGCGCCCCGGCGCAAACGGCGGCCCGGCTCGTTATGGCGCGGGCGCTGGGCGCGGTGGGCTGCTTGTATTTCCTCAGCCTGTCCACCCCCGTGCCGGAATTGCTGGATGCGCTGCGGCGCGCCCGCGTGCCGGAGGTCGTGGGCGATCTGGCGGTATTGATCTACCGCTACATCTTTATTTTGTTTGCCACGTTCCGCAGCATGCGGGACGCCGCCGCCAGCCGCCTGGGCTATGCCGGGCCGGTGCGCAGCCTGCGCACGACGGGCCGGGTATACGGCGGGCTGCTGGCGCACAGCTTCCGGCGGGCACAGGCGTGCTTTGACGCGATGGAGAGCCGCTGCTATGACGGCGGCATCCGTTTTTTGACGCGGGAAAAGCCCGTGCGCGCGCCGCACGCGCTTGTGTGCGGCGCATTGACGGCGGGCATGGTGCTGGCGCTTGTGTGCGGCGCATGACACGGCGGTTTTGTAAAAGGGTTGGCAGGAGGGAAAATGGAAGAGATCCTTCGGTTTGAACATGTTTCCTATGCATACGAGGAAGAGCGGGAGGCGCTTTTGGACGTGTGCGTGAAGGTGTGCGCCGGCGAGCGCGTGGCGGTGCTGGGCAGCAACGGCGCGGGAAAGTCCACGTTTTTCCTTCTGGCGAACGGCGTGCTGCGCCCCGGTGCGGGACGCATCCTGTTTCGGGGCGCGCCGGTGGGCGGCGGCGCAAAGCAGCTGAACGTGCTGCGCCGGGGCGTGGGGCTTGTGTTCCAGGACCCGGAGGTGCAGCTGCTGGGCGGCAGCGTGGAGGAGGAGGTCAGCTTCGGCCCTATGAACCTGCGCCTGCCCGTAGGCGAGGTACGCGCCCGCGTGGATGCGGCCATCCGCAGTTTTGCGCTGGAGGAATACCGGGGCCGTGCGCCGCAGTATCTTTCCGGCGGGGAGAAAAAGCGGGTGACGCTGGCCGACGCCCTGGCTATGGAGCCGCAGATGCTTTTGCTGGACGAGCCAGCGGCCAGCCTGGACCCGGCAAATACCCGCCTGCTGGAACAAAATCTTCAAATGCTCTCGGAGCAGGGCCTGGGGCTTATGGTTGCAACGCACGACGTGGATTTCGCATGGCGCTGGGCCACCCGGGTGCTGGTGTTCCGCGGGGGACGGCTGGCGGGGGACGGGGAACCGCGGGAGATTTTTGAAAATGTTTCTTTGCTGCGGACATGCGGGCTGGAGCAGCCGGTGCTGTACCGCGTGGGGCGCGTGCTGGGCCTTGCCGCGCCGCCGCACACTGTGGAGGAACTGGAACAGGAGTGGAAACCATGAAACAGGCTTTGCTGGCCGTCAGCTTCGGCACGAGCGTGCCGCGCGCGCGGCAGGATATCGAGGCGGTGGAACGCGTGCTTGCCGCCGGGGCGCCGGAGCGTGCGTTCTGCCGCGCGTACACCAGCCCGACGATCCGCCGCATCCTGGCCGAACGGGGAGAGCCCGTGTCCGGCCTGCCCGAGGCGCTGGAGGCGCTTGCGGCCGCGGGGGTGGAGGATGTGGCGGTGCAGCCCACCCATCTGCTGTACGGCTTTGAATACGATAAGCTCAAAGCGGACGCGGCGGCGTTTGCGGGGCGCTTCGCCCGGCTGGCCCTGGGGCGGCCCCTTGCCGCGGACAGCGAAAGCCTGCGTGCGCTGGCTGCGTGCATGGCGCGGCGCTTCGGGCAGCCGGAGGGCGGGGCGTTGGTGCTGCTGGGCCATGGCACGGAGCACTTCGCCAACATGGTCTATCCCGCCATGCAGACGGCCCTGCGCCTTGCGGGCGGGCGGCGCGCCTATATGGGCACGGTGGAGGGCTGGCCCGGCTTTGACGAGGTGCTGGCGCAGCTGAAGGAAGACAGCTGCGGGCAGGCGCTGCTTGTGCCGTTCATGCTGGTGGCGGGCGACCACGCCCTGAACGATATGGCGGGGGACGGCCCAAAAAGCTGGAAAAGCAGGCTCGAGGCCGCGGGCGTCGGGGTGCGCTGCCGGATGCGGGGCCTGGGCGCGCTGCCGGAGGTGCAGGCGCTGTACGGTGCGCGGCTGCGGGAGATAGTATAAATTTGTAAGGCGGGTGACAGGATGCCGTTTGAGCATTATATCCAGTCCGGCGGAAAACGGCTGCGCTGCGGCTATACCACCGGGACCTGCGCGGCGCTTGCGGCCGCGGGCGCGGCACGCCTGCTGCTGGGCGGGCGCGCGCCGGAGAGCGTCACGCTCACGACGCCCGGCGGCCTGCCTGTTACGGCTGCGCCCCGGTATTGCCGCATGGCAGGGGAAACCGCCTGCTGCGCGGTGGAAAAGGACGGCGGCGACGACATCGACGCGACGCACGGCGCGCTGATTGAGGCGCGGGTGGAGCGCGCGGCACAGCCGGGCGTTGTGATAGACGGCGGCCCGGGCGTGGGCCGTGTGACAAAGCCCGGGCTGGACCAGCCCGTGGGTGCGGCGGCCATCAACCGTGTGCCGCGCAGGATGATCGAGCAGGCGGTGCGCGCCGTGTGCGATGCACTGAACTGGGACGGCGGCCTGCGGGTGACCATCTGTGTGCCGGAGGGCGCGGCGCTGGCGAAAAAAACTTTCAACCCGCAGCTGGGCATCGAGGGCGGCATTTCCATTCTGGGCACCTCCGGCATCGTGGAGCCCATGAGCATGCAGGCGCTCATCGACACGGTGGCGCTTTCGCTGCGCCAGGCGCGGGCCCAGGGGGCCGCCCGCGTGCTGCTGACGCCCGGCAATTACGGTGTGGATTTTCTGCGTGAGCAGGGGCTGGACGCGGCGGGCGCACCCGTGGTGAAATGCTCGAATTTCATCGGCGACGCACTGGACGAGGCCGCTGCGCTCGGCTTTGCCGACGTGCTGCTGGTGGGGCACATCGGCAAGCTGGCAAAGCTGGCGGGAGGCGTCATGAATACACACAGCCGGTATGCGGATTGCCGCACGGAGCTGCTGTGCGCCCACGCAGCAGTGTGCGGCGCGTCGCAGAAGACCTGCGCCGCGCTGCTGGACGCGGCCACCACGGACGCATGCATAGCGCTGCTGGACGAAGCGGGGCTGCGCGCGCCTGTGCTGGACAGCCTGCTGCGGGCCGTGGAGCGGCATCTCGTCCGCCGGGCGGCGGGCGCATACCGGGTGGGCGCGGTGCTGTTTTCCAATGAATACGGTCTGCTGGGCCGGACGGCTTCGGCCGCGGAGATGCTGGCGGAATGGAAGGGGAAAAAACAATGAAAAAAGGCGTTTTTTACAGTGTGGGCGTTGGCCCCGGAGACCCGGATCTCATCACGCTCAAGGCCGTGCGAACGCTGGAGCGCTGCCCTGTGGTGGCCGCGCCGCAGACGAAAAACGGCGAGATGCTGGCGCTCTCCATCGCGCAGCAGGCGGTTTCGCTGGAAGGCAAAACCGTTGTGCCGCTGCATTTTACCATGTCCCGGGACAAGGCGCAGCAGCACGCCGCGCACCTTGCGGCGGCGCAGGCGCTGCGGCCGCATCTGGACGCGGGGCGGGACGTCGCCATGCTCAACCTGGGCGACGTTTCCATCTACGCAACGGCCGCCTACCTGGCGGACATTTTGGCCGCGGATGGCTATGAAACGCGCATGGTGCCCGGCGTGACGAGCTTCTGCGCCGTGGCGGCCCGGCTGAACACCAGCCTGACGGGCATCGATACCCCGCTGCACATCGTGCCGGGCGGCTGCGGCGCACTGGAGGAATGCCTGGCGCAGCCGGGCGCCAAGGTGCTGATGAAGTCCGGCAGGCAGCTGCCCGGTGTGCTGGCGGCGCTGGAGCGGCGCGGCCTGCTGGAGCGCAGCGCGCTGGTGAGCAACTGCGGGCTGCCCGGAGAACAGGTTTATGCCGACCTTTCCGTGTTCCCGCGCGAACAGGACGCGGGCTATTTTGCAACGATCATCGTAAAGGAGGACTGACCCATGGTGCATTTTGTGGGCGCTGGCCCCGGCGCGCCGGACCTCATCACGCAGCGGGGCGCGGCGCTGCTGCGCGCCGCGGACGTCGTGATCTACGCGGGCAGCCTTGTCAACCCGGCGCTGCTGGGCCTGTGCCGGCAGGACTGCTCGGTGTACAACAGCGCGCAGATGACGCTGGAACAGGTGCTGGAGGTGGTGCGCGCCGCCCATGCGGAAAACAGGGACATCGTCCGCCTGCACACGGGAGACCCGTGCCTTTACGGCGCCATCCGGGAGCAGATGGACGCATTGGACGCACTGGGCATTCCCTATGACGATACCCCCGGCGTTTCCAGCTTCTGCGGCGCGGCGGCCGCGGCCTGTGCGGAATACACTTTGCCGGGCGTGAGCCAGACGGTCATCATCACGCGCATGGCCGGGCGCACGCCCGTGCCGGAACGCGAGGGCATCGCGGCGCTTGCCGCCCATGGCGCCACGATGGTGGTGTTTCTTTCGGCGGGCATGCTGGACGGCCTGCAGGCCGCTCTGCTGCAGGGCGCGTACACGCCCGACACCCCGGCGGCGCTGGTATACAAGGCCACCTGGCCCGAGGAAAAGGTGGTGCGCTGCCGTCTGGGCGCGCTGGCACAGGCGGGGCGCGAAAACAATATCTCAAAAACGGCGCTGGTGCTGGTGGGGGATTTCCTCGCGCCGGATTATGAACGCAGCAAGCTGTACGACCCCTCCTTTGCGACAGAATTCCGCGAGGCGAAGCCGTGACCGTGCGGCTGCTGGCGTTCACCCAAAAGGGCATGGAGCTGGCCCGGCGGCTGGCGGCGGAGCTATCCGGCGAGGCCGCGCGCTACGGCGAAGGCTGCACGCTGGACGCCTGGACAGCCGACGCCTTTGCCAACGCGGACGCGCTTGTCTATGTGGGCGCGGCGGGCATCGCGGTGCGCGCCGTCGCGCCTTATGCCGGGAATAAGGCGTCGGACCCGGCCGTGGTGGCGGTGGACGAATGCGGCCGCTTCGCGGTGCCGCTGCTGAGCGGGCACCTGGGCGGCGCGAACCGTTTGGCCCGGCGCATCGGCGCTGTTTGCGGCGCGCTGCCCGTCATCACCACGGCCACGGACGCAAACGGAGCGTTCGCCGTGGACGAGTGGGCCGTGCGGCAGGGCTGCTGTGTGCTGGATGTGCCGCGCATCAAACGGGTGTCGGCAAAAATACTGGCGGGCGGCACGGCGGTGCTGCGCAGCCCATGGCCCGTTGCGGGCACGCCCCCGGCGGGCGTGGCGGCGGACGGCGGCGCGTTCGATTTTGAATTGACGGTGCACAGCGCCGACGCGGGCGCGCTGCGGCTCGTGCCGCGCATCGCGGTGCTGGGCGTGGGCTGCCGGAGGGGCATTGGGCAGCAGGCGATGGAGGAGGCCTTCGCGGCATTGCTGGCGCAAAGCGGGCTGTGCGCCGAGGCATTTTATAAGGTGTGCAGCATCGACCTGAAGCGGGACGAGCCGGGCCTGCGCGCGTTCTGCGCGGCCCACGGCTTTGCGTTCGAGACGTTTTCCGCCGCACAGCTTGCAGCGGTGGAGGGCCGCTTTTCGTCGTCCGGCTTTGTGCAGAGCGTGACGGGCGTGGACAACGTGTGCGAGCGCAGCGCGGTGCTGGGCAGCGGCGGGACATTGTATTGCAAAAAACAGGCGGGCGGCGGCGTGACCATGGCGGCGGCCATGGCGCCCTTCGCCCCGGATTGGCGGTGGCAGGATGAATAAGGTATATGTGGTGGGCCTGGGGCCGGGCGGAGAGGAATTTATGACGGCGCAGGCGCGCGCCGCCATGGAACGCGCGGACGTGCTGTGCGGCTACACGGTGTATGTGGATTTGGTGAAGCATCTGTACCCGGGCAAGGAGACATATGTCACGCCCATGACGCGGGAGCTGGAGCGCTGCCGCTGGGCGCTGGAAACGGCGGCGGCCGGGCGCACGGTGGCCATGGTGTGCAGCGGGGACGCGGGCGTGTACGGCATGGCCGGGCCGCTTTTGCAGCTTGCAGGGGAATACGGCGGCGCGGAGGTGGAGGTGGTGCCGGGCGTCACCTCGGCGCTCTCGGGCGCGGCGGTGCTGGGCGCGCCGCTGATGCATGATTTCTGCGTGATCTCCCTGTCGGATCTGCTCACGCCGTGGGAGCAGATCGAGCGTCGGCTGGCCCTTGCGGCGGCGGGGGATTTTTCCATATGCCTGTACAACCCGTCCTCGAAAAAGCGGGCGGACTATCTGCGCCGCGCCTGCGATATCCTGCTGCGGGAAAAAAGCCCGGACACCGTCTGCGGCTGGGTGCGCAACATCGGCCGGGAGGGCCAGCAGCACCGCCTGCTGACGCTGGCCCGGCTGCGGGACGAGCAGGTGGATATGTTCACCACGGTGTTCATCGGCGCGGGAACGACGCAGGCCGTGGCGGGCCGCATGGTCACGCCGCGGGGCTATGAGGCCAAACGATGAAAGTGCTTGTTTTCGGCGGCACGACGGAGGGCCGTTTGCTGGCACGGGAGCTTTCGGCGCTGGGCGCGCAGGTCACCGTGAGCGTGGCCACCGCGCTGGGAGCGGAGGAGCTTCGGGGCGTTCCGCCGCTGACGGTGTGCGTCGGCCGAAAGGACACGCGGCAGATGCGTGAAATGCTGCCGGGCTTTGCAGTGTGCGTGGACGCCACGCATCCTTACGCGGCCGAGGCCAGCGGGAACATCCGCGCGGCGTGCCTTGCGGCCGGGGTGCCGTACAGGCGGCTGCTGCGCGGGGCCAGCGCCCTGCCGCCGGACAGCATTGTTGTGCCCGACGCGCCGGCCGCCGCGCGGTGGCTGGCCGGCACGCAGGGCAATATCCTGCTGGCGACGGGCGCGAAGGAGCTTGCCGCTTTTGCGGGGCTGGACGCGGAGCGGCTGTACCCGCGGGTGCTGCCCACGCACGAGGGGCTTGCGGCCTGCGAGGCGGCGGGCGTGCCCCACGGCAATATCATTGCGCTGCAGGGGCCTTTTACGCGGGAGCTCAACGAGGCGCTGATGCGCCGTTTTGACATCGGGTATCTTGTCACCAAGGACGGCGGCGCACCGGGAGGATTCGGCGAAAAGGCGCAGGCGGCACGGAATGTGGGCGCGCGGCTCGTGGTGATCCGCCGCCCGGCGGACAGCGGAGAAGCTTACGCGGCGGTTTTGAATGAATGCAGGGAGATGATGGCATGCAGGTGATCCTGGCGGCAATGGGCGGCGGCGCGCCCGGAACGATGACGGCGGAGTGCGCCGGGGCGC
>NZ_JAFOIN010000011.1:0-58426 GCF_017421385.1 Ruthenibacterium sp.
CTTCCGCAAAGCCTGCCGCATCGGCACCCGCACCTCGCTATACTTGCTGCAGAGCGGCCTGGTGCCCTGCGAGAACACCGGCAAGCAGACCCGCTGCTACAAGATCGCCAAGGCCGACGTGGCCGCCTACCTGCGCCGCCGTCTGGCGGAGCCGGCGTACTACACCCCGCCCAGCGGCTGGTACAAGAACTACCCGAACCACAAGCCCCCAGCCTTCGGCCTGAACGGCGCGCTCCTCCTCACCGACGCCACCCGCCGGCGGGTGCGCCGCTGGTACGAGAACCTGCTGGCCCGCCAGCCCGACGTGCTGGACGCCCGCCAGATCTCCCGCGTCACCGGCTACGCCTCCCGCACCGTCAGCCGCTGGTGCACCGAGGGCAGGTTAAAGTCCTTTCCGTACCAGCACACCTATAAGGTGCCAAAAGAGTGGCTGCTGGAGTTCCTCACCTCCGAGGACTACAACAGCATCACAAGAAAGAGCAAGGAACACTACGCCATGATTGCGGCAGTAGCGCCGAAGAAAAAAGGCCAGAAAAGGACGTTGTAAAAGCGTGATGCAAATCACCAAAATATACCGAAAATGTGATGGCGCCCCAAAACTGCACGGTAATGCTCAAAACATTACCGTGCAGTTTCTATTGCGGTTAATCGTATTTTGTAAATGATTGTATCATTGCATGGTTAATCTTCTTTTTTCACCATCAATTAACGATTGAAAGTAAGTGTGCGAATCCTCTCCAAAATCAGGTGGTTGCCTATTTAATGTAATTTTTCCAATGAACTCTGCCAATTCGCAGTATTCTTTTTTGGGGAACACATTCGAAAGAACCCCATTCCAGCCATAAGGGTTGTTTTTATATATAAAGATCCGTTTTAACAGAATATCATTAGTCGCAAACATAAATTCTTCCGGATATTCATCGGGATACTCGTATAATGTGCTCCAGTGCGTCAAATAGGATATATCCCAAGCTTGGTTTTCACACCCCGCAATGACTTTTTCTACATCTTTGGAGTTGGCGTTTTTGGGAGCTTTGATATTTTCATACCCTGTAAATAAAAGAGTAATATATACCAACATATATTCGCCAATCAATAAGTTGTCACAGGTCCATTGAAAGAATTCGCGAACTTTTTCTGCAGCATTCATTCTTTTGTCCCGATATAACCATACAGCATGAAGTAAAGACGCTAAAGCCATATCATAGTGATCGCCACCCACCGCATAATCAACAGTGATATTCTGCGCTAATGCTTGGGAATAACTTATAGGCTGGATTTTTGTGATACGCCCCTCGGCAAGAGCCACCCATAGTTGTCCCGGATATGTGCTCATAATCTCTTGAAATCTTTGGATTTCAAGCAACCCACTTTCTTGGCAATGCAGTTGACTTGCTCGTTCCATAACGGCCAACCCGGAACTAACTTCCATCCCATTGAGTGCTGCCCACGCCATTACCAGTGCGACACGTCGTGCCTCTGCGCGATTCTTCAATTCTCCCTGTTCACATAATTTAAAAAGGCTGATCAATATGTTTCTGTCCAAAAACAAGGAAAATGGCTTTTGAGCTTTTGATTGAAAGAACTTCTCATAATCGAATTTGCCAAACGGAGCAACAGAAGGATGGAAGATGAGCTGTAGTTTTTGGATAGCATCCCAAATAAAGTTCACATCATTGTCGTCCACTACTAAAACATCCATATTATTCTCCACCAACACTTTGGGTCACTGTGAAATGTTATCAAAGTATTATATCGTTACTCAAACCCTTTTTCATATTCCTTTTTCATCGCCTCCATACGCTCGCTTATCCTCGCCCGGCGATCATTACTATTTGATACTTTGAAAATTGGCCGAACTTTCCATGTACTCCCAGACACTTTTTCCCATGCAATGATTTCAGGCGCTATTGCATGTGCAAAGGCGAAATCAGACAATGATGCGCAAAAACTTCGTTTGTGGGCTTCGTATCCCAAAATATTCCAAGCGGTATAGTATGCGATATCAAGGAATGTTTCTCCCTCGATTGCGGAAACGTCGCAGGAATACATTGTACTAACCTCTTTGCTTTGATCATTACGGATAACAGGACTAAAGGAATACTTTGCTATTTCATAGGGGCGCCCGCTAAAAGGCTCAAACAATAAATCCATTGCCAAATATTTGTAAATCTTTAGATGCCTTTTATGAATTTGTCGTTCTATTTCGCCTGCACGAAAAGCATACACTTTCGGCGTTCTTTCCGTAATTGAACTGTTAAGGCACAAAATCACATAATCGACTGCGGATTTGTCGATTATCCGCTCTATGAGTGCAATAACTTCTTGAAATAGTGGCACTTCTCCAATCTTACATGCACGTATCCCCCTGCTATCGAATTTCATCAAAGAAAAGAACTCTGCATAAAGATCAATGAGTAGTGCTATCTGAATTTTTTCTCCCGGCTGTGCGATTTTTCTCAAGTTTTCTTGATATGTCGGTATGCTCTTTACATGCGTTTCAAGATTTTGCTGCAAAGATGCTAACAACGAGCGATAATTTGCGCCTATCACTTTTTGCATATGTTCGCCCGCTAAATCAAAAAGGTCTTGAGCAGCCTCTTCGAAAAACTCTTCCGGCAATATCCCGCTCTCATCCAAGCAGTTATTCCATTTTTCATACGTAGCACGTTTCTTTTTATCCAAAACTGGTGCAACTGAAGCGATTCGTGAAGATTGAGCTTTTTTGCTCTTCTTAGGATGCTTTTTGATAGCCAAGTGATCTACTCGAAAATGCTCGATTCCCAGAAGGACACCTTTTGTCCCTTCCTTCTGAGGAGATATTCTCCTAACAAAATCAGGACGTTCTTCGTGCGCACGATAAACATCTTCTCCAGCCAAGAATTCAAGGATTTTGCGCGACTCTCCCTTTTGCTGCTTTTTTGCCTCTATGGCTATTTGCAAGCAATGTAATTCCTGAGACTTTTGATCGTTTTCATGAGATGAACTCATATCATTTTTCTCCGTAGCATTTTATCTTTTTATAAAATTATATCACATTCTCCCTTACGCATCGAATTTTCCTGTATATATATTAAAAAATCAATGGTTTTCGATAGCTTTTCTATGTTAACTCTTTTGAAATCCTCTATCTAATCATTATTCTAACAATCATTGTTAGAAAGATTGTTAGAAAGCCCATTATCGCATACCTTTCAGCACGGCTGCAATTCTGCACAACTTTTGCCGTTTTCCGTTCGCCGAGCGGACAAAGTTGTGTAATTTCAAACTCTCATTTTTTGATAGTCCATACTATGGGACCGGCTCTCTGCTATAATGGAAAAAAGGAGTGAGTGGTATGGTGTTCTACACAGGCGATCCCCACGGCGATGTGGCAGAAATCGTGAAGTTCTGTCGGCAGATGCGGCTGCAGCCCGCCGACACCCTGGTGATCCTGGGCGACGTGGGGGCCAACTACTATCTGAACAAACGGGATATATATGTCAAGGAGCAGCTGGACGCCTGCGGCCCCACGGTCTTGTGCATTCACGGCAATCACGAGTGTCGGCCTGCCCATGTGCCCGGCTACGGGTTGCAGGATTGGAGCGGCGGTCAGGTGTATGCCCAACCGGAGTATCCCCATGTTCTGTTCGCCGTGGACGGCGAGGTCTACACGCTGGAAGGACGAGATCATCTTGTGATCGGCGGCGCCTACAGCGTGGACAAGTACTATCGCCTCATGCGGGGCTTCCGCTGGTGGGAGGACGAACAGCCCGACGAAGCCACCAAAGCCAAGGTAGAGCGGGTACTGGTCGCCCGGGGCTGGCAGGTGCCAGTGGTGCTGAGCCACACCTGCCCCTTCAAGTACGAGCCGGTTGAAGCCTTTCTGCCCGGCATCGACCAGGGCAGCGTGGATTCCTCCACCGAGCGGTGGTTGGATACCATCGACGACCGCCTGACCTGTGACGCTTGGTATTGCGGGCACTGGCACATCAACAAGCGGATCGGGAGGATGCATTTCTTGTTCCACGAGTTTGAGGTGATGCAATCTCACAAAACTCAGCCTTAAAAATTGGTGTAGTTGTTACTGGAGAATTATCATTTTGTGTGATATGTTGTTGTGCTGAAAGGCAGGTTGATCTCCATGACAACATCAATAAAGAACCAGCACGAGCACCTCAACAAGAATTACCCCAATGAATTCTGGCGCTTTTATGATTTATATCGTAGAGGCAAACTTACCTTAGAGGATTTTGCAGAAAGTTCACACCTCACAAAAGAAGAAATCCTCATTTACCTTAAAGAATTAAGCAAAGAGGCATTTAAAGCAGAGCATTTTGTGTTATAATAGTTTATATCATCCCATTTGGAGGCGTCCCCTATGGACATTAAAAGTTACATTCCAGAGGACCTTCTGGAGAAGTATGAATTTCATAACTACAATCATGCTCTTGAGATTATCACACAAGCATTCCCCGAAGAGTGGAACGAGCTTGTCACCTGTCTGCGCAAGCTCAACATCTCGGTTTCTGACTTGCAGGCTGCCGGTGGAAATGAAACCAACATTCCTAAAAAATTCGATGATGTTTTGTATCCTTTCGGTTGGCGGGAAATCCGCATTTCCGGGGATCTGCATATCAAATTCTTTCCCAGGCAAGCGGATCAGCGCGGGCGCTTCTCGAATGAACCGTTTGAGGAACGAGTTATTGAACAGTACATTGATGGTCACAATATAGATTTCTTGAAAAACCGTGTTGCGTTCGACTTGGAATGGAACAGCAAGGACCAGACATTTGACCGTGACTTGCTTGCAATGCGTACATATTACGATTGTGACATCATCAGTGCTGGTGTCATTATCACTCGCTCACAAGAGCTGAACGATGTATTTAAGACCGTACTTGATCACGACGGGAAACCAATTATGAGAAAATATGGTGCCAGCACCACTTGGATGGGCAAGTTGCTGTACCGCTTAAATTCCAGACGCAATGGCGGCTGTCCTATTCTTGCTGTTGGCATTCGGAAAGCTTGCATTTCGGACTGGACCGAAGGAGAATAACATGGAGAAGGTCCTTACCACCGGAGAAAACTTATTACATTTTTGTGCGGGCAAAAAGTACGCAACCATTTATGCTGATCCGCCTTGGCGTTTTCAAAACAGAACCGGCAAGGTAGCCCCTGAGAACAAAAAACTCAATCGCTACGAAACCATGTCCCTTGAAGAGATCGAAGATCTTCCTGTTGGAGAAATCGCAGCGGAAAAAAGCCACTTGTATCTTTGGGTGCCAAACGCACTCCTTCCCGACGGCTTGGCTGTAATGAAAGCGTGGGGATTCGAGTATAAAGGAAATATCATCTGGGAAAAGGTCAGGAAAGATGGCCAGCCAGACGGTCGTGGCGTAGGGTTTTATTTCCGGAATGTTACAGAGATTCTCCTGTTCGGAATTCGCGGTGAAAACAACCGCACACTTGCTCCTGCAAGGTCGCAAGTGAATTTGATTCGCACACAAAAGCGCGAGCATTCCCGCAAACCGGACGAGATTATCCCGATTATTGAGCGGTGTTCGCCTGGCCCTTTCTTGGAACTTTTTGCTCGAGGCGATCGAGAAGGTTGGGATATGTGGGGAAACCAAGCCACTGCAGATTATGAGCCTACTTGGAACACATATAAAAACCATACTGTGAAAGGCGATTGATCTTTATGAAAAGAGACTGGCCAGAATGGCCAGTCTCTTTTCATTTTATTTTTTTCTAAGATAATTCGTCACCCGCTTAAAACACACTCTTTTCCCTATTTCTCACTGGTCATATCCTTGCGTTTTCCACCTATCATTTTTCGATAAAGAACTCTGCACCTCTCACCTCTGAATCCATCGGCCATCTGATTTTCCACTCAAAATACTGTTCGCGGGTGAGGCGTCCTGCGTAGTAGGCAGCCTGTTTTTCGGCCCACCCCTTAAAAAAGCTGTCCAACATCCCATTTTCTGTCCACAGCACTGTGGGCGGAAACACGCTGCTGGGAAGAACGATGTTCCCATGGAGGCAGGCCTCTGCTCCTTCCTCCTGGTATTCCTCCCGCCAACAGTCCGGATCATCAAATTGGATCGTGGTCAAGCGGAACACGCCGGGCACATCTTCATCCATCCAGAACAGCGTTTCCATGATGTCTGAAATATTTCCTGTATTCGGCTCTTGAAGCGCCAGAGGGGACACCTGCAGCGCCTGTGCCATCTGTTCCAGCAGAGGCTTCTTGGGCACACGATACCCCATCTCATACTGAGCAACACGATTGGCGGGCAGGCCGATCGCATCGCCCAGCTCTTTCTGTGTCATTTTCCGATGCTGCCGTATACGCTGGATTTTTCCGCCGGTTGTCATTGAGCAAGCCCGTCCTTTCCGTTTCTTATCTTGATTGTACCGTAGCAAGAAAAAATTGTAAAGAAAAAATTAACTTTTTTGCGAAAGCTATTGACATTCGCATTTTTGTTAATTATAATTAACAAAAATGCGAAACACCAATTCAACTTCGTATTGAACGAGCTGCTGGTAATCCACCTGGATCGCCAGCGGCTCGCATCTGCTTTGCGGTTGGATAGCCATGTGGCGATCCAAGTCAGCCTATCGCGCTGTATGCTGGGTGTATCACAAACTGTATCTTTCGGAGGCTTTGGGATGGTGGATATGCTGCCTGAATCGCCGTTTATTGCGGTTTTGCGAGGTTTGTGGGCCGTGGGGCTGTTCCTTTGGCCGGCGCGCCGCTGTTCGTATAGCCATGTGCAGGCAAGTGAACGAAGTGTGTTTCCCGGACTGTGAATCCGCCTCACCAGTCTTTTGCAAAATGTGAAATTTTCAAATGGGTGAGCGTTTTGGCATGTCCGTGTTACATGGATATAATGGGGAGATTTTTCCACTGCCCCCCTTGTCGTCAAAACCAACAAACTTCTGAATTTGTTTTTGGAAGGGTGACCGTTTTGAGGGGGTCCGTGTTACATGGATATAACGAGGGGCTTTTTCCATGGTCGGTTTCCCGTCAAATTTGCCAAACTTTCAAAGATTTTCTTGGCAGGTGTTCGTTTGCGGCACTCCGTGTTACTGGTATATAACGAGAGGACTTTTTCCCGACCATGCCACCACCGCAAGGAACCCTACATGATGGGTTCCTTGTTCGGGCAAATTCTGCCGTCCGTCGCCACAAGGAACCCTACATAAGGAACTCTGGAATCCCGTCACATTCAAAACAAGGAACCCTGCATAAGGAACCCTTGGCCGCCACCCATCAATCTCACAGAAAGGAGGGGTAGCGCCGCTTTCGGCCGGCGTCCGCTGTCCGTTTATCCGCCCAGGCGCGTTTTTCGCGCCGCAAAAACCTTTGAGAGCAGGTGATCGATGAAGAATATTGACATCCAAACCCTTTACAAACTGTTATTCGCCGACTATCCCGACATCGTGACGGTGCGCCAGCTGCAGGTCATGCTGGGCATCAGCCGCCATGCGGCCTACGACCTGCTGACAGACGGCAGCATCCAGGGGCTGAAGCTGGGCAACGCCTACAAGATCCCCAAGATCAACGTAATCCGCTATGTGGTGGAGAACGGCGTGCAACCCGCCGCCCGGGCCGCCGGCTCCTGACCCTCCCGCGCCGCAAAGCGTCCCTCGCCGCTGTCCGCCCGGTGTTCGCCCTGTGCGGGGCCTGACAGGCGGTGCGGACGTTTTCCCCCGCGCCGGGGCCAAGGCCGTTTTGCGGGCCTGTTTGGGGCCGCTGTGGCCGCGCCCGCCTCATCCAATCAAACCAACTGAAAAGGAGAAATGCTTTTGACGAAATTCCAACCCATTGACGCGCGAACTCTTTCCATCACCCCGCTGCCGCCAGTGCGGTGGCTCGTTCCCAATCTGTTGTCCGGCGGGCTTTCCATGCTGTCGGGCGGCAGCAAAATCGGTAAAAGCTGGCTTTGCCTCTGGCTGTGTTTGCAACTGGCCAAAGGCGGTGAACTCTGGGAGCGGCAACTCCGCGCCCAGGCGGTGCTGTACCTTTGCCTTGAGGATACATACAGCCGCATCCAGAACCGGTTGTTCC
This sequence comes from Ruthenibacterium sp., assembly GCF_017421385.1. Taxonomy (NCBI): domain Bacteria; kingdom Bacillati; phylum Bacillota; class Clostridia; order Eubacteriales; family Oscillospiraceae; genus Ruthenibacterium; species Ruthenibacterium sp. Next base: position 8,057 of record NZ_JAFOIN010000011.1, read on the forward strand.
GCCTGAGCGAGGAGGAGATGCCGGACAACCTCTATTTCTAGACCGCCTGCGAAGGTCTGGGACATGGCCTCGAGGAACAGATCGAGCAGTTTCTAACCGTCCGTCCGGACACCGGGCTGGTGGTCATCGACACCCTGCAAAAGGTGCGCACCGGCGACGCCAACGGAAACGTCTACGCCTGCGACTACCGGGACATGAGCGCCTTGAAATCCCTTGCCGACCGACACAACATCGGCATCCTGCTGGTGCACCACCAGCGCAAGGACCAGACCGGCGACCCTTTCGATGACATTTCCGGCTCGGTGGCCCTGATGGGCGGGGCGGACACCAGCTGGGTGCTGCGCCGCCGGCGGATGAGCCTGAACGCCCAGCTGCACGTGACCGGCCGGGACATGGAGAGCCGCGCCCTGGATCTGCGCTGGGAGGACTGCCGCTGGGAGCTGGAGCAGGAGGAGACCTCCGAGGAACTGGCCCGCAAGGCCGTGCCCGCCTGTGTGTGGGCGGTGGCCGAGTTTGTTCAGCGGCAGAAATGCTGGCAGGGCACCGCCACCGAACTGCTGGCCGCCGCCGGCATCGCCGATGTGCAGCCCAACCAGCTGACCCGCAAGCTGGTGGAGTTCTATCCCACCGGCCTGGCGCCCCTGGGCATCCGCTGTGAGAGCCGCCGCACCGCCAGCGCCCGGCAGCTTCGGCTCTGGTATGACGGTGATGACGCGGATGACGATAAATCCGGCACATCCCCGGACGGCGGGGGTATCCCGGAAACACCGTCAGCACCGTCATCGTCGTCACTCGAGGCGCTTCGGGGTAACAAGCATGGGCTTTGTGTTGCCGCCGGGCAACCCTTCGCCGGTACGGGGAGCGCCCCGAACCCCCATGCGGAGGTGGCCCTGTGAGGATAAGAAGCGTGGGCCTCAACGTGCGGGTGAGCCCCGCCGAGAAACAACGAATCCAAACAGCGGCCGGCCAATGCGGGCTGACCCTGTCGGAATATCTGCGCCAACGGGCGTTGGGGTATGAGCCTCGGTTCCACCCGCCCCAAGCCTTCTTTGACAGTCTGGACCGGCTGGAGCACCTCACCGATCAGCTGGCGCAATACGACCCGGCATTTGCCAATGAGTTCCGCCGCTGTCGGGAAGGGCTGCTGGACAGCCTCTTGCGGAAGGAGGATGCCTCTGGCGACCACTAAAATTTGGCCGGTGCGGGACAGCCTGCGCCGCGTGGTGGACTACGCCGCCAACCCGGACAAGACCGAGTACAGCGGTTTGGCCCAGGCGCTGCACTACGCGGAGAACGGAGAGAAAACCATCTTGCGGGAAACGGCCCAGCTGGTGAGCGGCGTCCACTGCCGCCCCGCCACCGCCTGGGCGGAGATGCGGGCGGTGCAGGAGCAGTTCGGCAAAACCGAAGGAGTAGTGGCCATGCACGCCTACCAGAGTTTCAAGCCCGGGGAGGTGACTCCGGAGCAGTGCCACGCCATCGGGGTGGAACTGGCCCGTCGGGTGTGGGGCGGGCGGTTCCAGGTGCTGGTGGCCACCCATCTGAACACGGGATGTTTGCACAACCACTTCGTCATCAATGCGGTGTCCTATGTGGACGGCAAGAAGTATGAGCAACGGCGGAGCCAATATCAGGACCTGCGAAGAATTTCCGACCAGTTGTGCCGGGAGCACGCCCTGTCGGTCATCCGGCAGCCAGGAGGCAAAAAGCCCCGGCCGCTCTACGAAGGGGAGGGCCAGACCCGGTACGAGGCGATGCGCCGGGCCATCCGCAAGGCCATTTCTCAAGCCAGCACCGAGCGGGACTTCGCCCGGGTGCTGCGGCAGCAGGGGTATCTCTGGCGGCGGGAGGAGGGCCGCAAATACGCCACCCTCCGTTCGCTGGACGGCGGACGGGCGGTGCGTATCTACCGGCTGGGAGCGGAATACGACTGGCCCACCCTGGAGCGGGCGCTGGCCCAGAACTTTGCCCGGTACGGCCCCCACTTCTATGATCTGAATTTCAACCCCAAATACAGCCTGCGGCCCCGGCCTGCATACCATCCGCCCACGCGGCGGTATCGGTGCCGGGGAATGTTCGCCCATCAAACGGGCAGCCTGTTCCGGCTGTACCTCTACTACTGCTACCAGCTGGGCATCTACCCAAAGCGGCCCGCGCCCCGGGTGAACTGGCCGGAGATCAACGCCCTGTGGCGGGACATCGGCAAGACGCTGGAGGAACTGCACCTGATCAGCGAGCGGGGCTTTTCCACGGTGGCGGAAGTGAAGGCCCACCGGGAGGCCCTGGCGGGGCAAATCACCGCCCTTTGCCAAGAGCGGGCGGACTGCGCCCGGCAGCTGCGGTGGAGGGAGCCGTCGCCCGGGGCAGCTCAGCGGCGGGCGGAGCTGACCCGCCAAATTTCCGCCCTGCGCAGGGATGACGCGGCCGCCAAACGCATCATCGGGAAGGTGGAAAAGACCGCCGCCTGCCGGGATGAATACCGTCGCCAGCAGGAACGGGACAAGCCCCGCCGCAAACCTCGCGATCGCGCGCAAATCCGCTAAAATCAAAACGCCCGCGCCGGGCAAACCGGCGCGGGTAATCTGGTGGATGTGTACCCAATTCGGGCACACATCCTTGTACACTTTTGTGAATAGCTTTCGTACCGGGTTCCGGGTATTCTTGTGTCGGACCCGGAGAACACCAACTAAAAGGAGGAATGTCCATGGTAGCAGGCCGGTTGGCCGAAAAGAACGGCTACTTTTACATCGTACTCAGTTACAACGGCCCGGACGGCAAACGGGTGCAAAAATGGCAAGGCACCGGGCTGTCGGTGAAGGGCAACAAGAAAAAGGCGGACGAACTGCTGCGGCAGGCCCGCCGGGCTTTCACACCGCCCGTGCCGAACCGCTCGGATGACCTGAGCCCGGATATGCTGTTCAGCGATTACATGCTCTACTGGCTGGAAATCATCCGCCCCTCGGTGCAGCCCACCACCTGGTCATCCTATTGCTTCAATGTGAAGGACCACATCGTGCCCTACTTCGAGCCCACCGGCATAACGCTGGGCGGCTTGCAGGCGCGGCACATCCAGAGTTTTTATCTCCATGAGCGGAAAACGCTGAAATCCACCAGTGTGCTGCGGCTGCACGCCAATCTCCACAAGGCGCTGAAACAGGCAGTAAAGCTGGACCTCATCCCCGGCAACCCGGTGGACAAGGTGGAGCGACCCAAGCCCGAACGGTACATGGCCGCCTACTACACCGCTGAGGAGATGGAGCAGCTGTTTGAAGCCGCCCGGGGGCACCGGCTGGAACTCATCATTCAGTTTGCGGCCTTCTACGGGCTGCGGCGGGGCGAGGTGCTGGGCCTGCGGTGGGACGCCATCGACTTCGCGGCGGGAACCTTCACCATCCGCCACACGGTGACCACAGCCAGCGTGGAGGGAAAGCACCTGCTTATCCAGGCGGACCGGGCCAAGACCAAATCCAGCCTGCGGACCCTGCCGCTGGTGGAGGGCTTCGCCCAGCGGCTGCGGGCACTGAAGGAGCAGCAGAAGTACAACGAGAAACTCTGCGGCAACTGCTACAATCAGAAATTCAAGGGCTACCTGTTCGTGGATGAGATGGGAAACCTTATCCTACCTAATACCGTCACCGACAACTTCGCCCAACTGCTGAAGGAGCACGGCCTGCGGAAAATACGCTTTCACGATCTGCGGCACTCCTGCGCCAGCCTGCTGTTGAAGCAGGGTGTGCCCATGAAACAAATTCAGGAATGGCTGGGCCACAGCGACATCTCCACCACGGCGAACATCTACGCCCACCTGGATTCTCAGTCGAAACAGTTGAGCGCCGCCACAATGGAAAAGGCCCTGGCACTGCCCGAGGAACTGCCGGAAAGCCGGTGGTAAGGCAAGAAAAAATGTTGTCGGCGGTACGCCTTTAAGAAAAAGGCGTCATGCCGCAAAACCGCGGTATGACGCCTTTTTTGGCGGAGAGTTAGGGATTCGAACCCTAGGTCCCTTTCGGGACACAGCATTTCGAGTGCTGCACCATCGACCACTCGGACAACTCTCCATATTTATTTTTTCAAGCACCATCTTACACGCCCTTCGGACAAATGCAAGATTTCGATGCAAGATAAGCGGAAAAAATTATGATACACACCCCGGATTCAGCCCCGTGTGAAGCCAAACCCTGCGGACGAATCAGCCAGAAAGCCTCAAACTTTCGAGTCAGCCCCGTTATGACCACTTCGATACCGCTGCAAATGCTGCGCTGCAAATAAATCTGCTCACAGCCCAATTATTATACCAAAAAGGCCGATGGCAGTCAATGCTTACGCGCGGCTTTGCAACGGTTGTGTGTCAGGCATACGCCCGGGGCAGCACATACAGCAAAATACACAGATAATGCAGAACACTGCCCAGCAGCACGAACAGGTGCCATACGCCGTGCATGTAATGCACACGCCCTTTTTTATGCCAGGCGTAGAATACGATGCCGCCCGTATAGCTTACGCCTCCCAGCAGCAGAAGCCAGAATCCGGCGGACGGCAGTGCGCGTACCACATCCCCCACTGCAAATACAACGGCCCATCCCATGGCGATGTACAGCAGCATGGAGAACTTTTCAAACCGCTCCACACTGACGGCATTGAGCGTGACGCCCAGAAGGGCGGCGGCCCACACTACGCCGCAGATGACCGGGCCCTTCCAGGTGCCGTCCAAAAGGATAAGCGTGAACGGCGTATAACTGCCCGCAATGAGCAGGTAAATGGATGAGTGGTCGAACACGCGAAACAGGCGTTTCACGCCCTCGAACGGGAATGCATGGTACAGAGTGCTCATGGTATATAAAACCACCAGTGAAAGCCCGTATACAAGGCAGATGAGCACTGTCCGCCAATTGGCCAAAGCAGCGGCCAGCGCCACAAGCGCCCCGGTGCCCCCGATGGCCAGCACACTGCCCGCTCCGTGGCTGACCGCATTGAAAATCTCCTCGCCTTTTGTGTAGAACCCGGCTGGGTTTTGCTTTTGATGCATCGCGACAGCTCCCCTCTTGTGTGAATATTATTATACGCTGTTTTTAATATAAAATAAAGAGATTTTAGAAAATATGTAATATAGTTTTAAAAAACGGATTATTTCCAAAAAACTGCCGCCCGAAAATCGGGCGGCGGTATTTTTAGGCGGCAAAGCGGCGGCAAAAACAGCCGGCCGCCATGTCAGGGCACAAGATGATTGATGTCCCGGGGGAACAGACTGGCGTCGCGAATATTGGACAGCCCGCACAGCTTCATGGTCAGGCGCTCCAGCCCGATGCCCAGGCCGCCATGGGGCGGCAGGCCGCAGCGGTGTACGCCGATATAGCTTTCAAATTGAGCAGGGTCCAATCCGCGGGCCTGCATCTTGGCCACCTGCGCGTCATAATCGTGGATGCGCTGGCCGCCTGTCGTCACCTCCAGCCCGCGGAACAGCAGGTCGAAGCTGAGCGTTTCCCTGGGGTTGTGCGGGTCGTCCATCACATAGAACGGACGTTTGGCCGTGGGAAAATGCGTCACGAACACGAATTCGCCCAGCCTCTTTTCCCTGTAATACTCGCACAGCAGCACTTCGTCCTCGGGCGTGAGGTCGTTCCGGTTTTTGCCGCCGCCGAGCGTTTTCAACAAAGCCAGTGCGTCTGCGAACCGGATACAGGGAATTGCGCCGATCCGGGGCACATCAACGTCCAGCAGCGCGATCTCCGGCGCGCAGTGTTCTTGCACATAGGCCATGGTGTGCTGCAGCATGGCGGTCTCCATCTGCATCACGTCCTCCATGCCGTCGATGTATCCCATCTCAAAGTCCAGGCCTGTGTATTCGTTCAGATGGCGGCTGGTGTTGTGCAGCTCCGCCCGATAGACGGCTCCCACTTCAAACACGCGGTCGAAAAAAGCGACACAGGTCTGTTTGTACATCTGCGGGCTCTGCGCCAGCGTGGCGGGCATGCCGAAGTAGTCCAGCTCGAACACTTCTGCGCCGCCCTCGGCACCGATGCCCGTGATCTTCGGAGTATGGATCTCAGTAAAATCCTGGGAAAGCATGAACTCCCGGAAGCCGCAGGCGAGAGCCTGCTGGATGCGGAATACCGCGCGTTCCCTGGGATGACGCAGCGCCACGGTGCGGTACTCCATTTTGGTGCCCAGCGTGGCCTTCAGCTCTTTATCGGCTAGGTTCAGCGGCAGCGGCGAAGCCGGACGGGACAGAACGGTGAAGCCGTGGAGCAGCAGCTCCACGCCGTTTTCAGCGCGGGGTTCGGCGCGCAGCAGGCCCGTTGCGCGGACACAGTCGCCTGCGGAAAGCTGGCTCAGATTATTATCCGGACACACCTCCTTGTCGTACACGGACTGAATGAGATAACGCCCGGTGCGCAGCACCACGAATGCGATGCCGCCAAGCTCCCGGATGTTGTGAACGCACGCCTTGAGGGTGATTTCCTGCCCGGCGGCGGCCAGCAGCTCTGCGGGGGACGGACTGTGCCAGATTTGATCGCCTTTGATCTCCATGACTTACACCACCTTTTCTTTTCGTTTTGTAAAAGCCATAATTCTTCCGGCAGGCCGGAAAAATTATTTTAATATTTTAGCAAGATGAAGTGAAAATAGCAATATTTTTGATGGATTTTTTTTACAGAAAAACGCATTTTTTACCAATTGAACAAAAAAACGAAAAAACAACGCCGCAATCCCGCTCAATGCGGATTTCCGGGTATGCGCAAAATGTGCTATACTAATAAAAAACAGCAGCACAGCTGCTGTTTTTTACACGCATCCGGGCGCTTTGTGCCCGGGCGCTTGAGACCTTAAGGCCGTGGGCCGGGAGGGCCCGAATGGCCGTTGAGGGGACTTTTATTTCGGAGCAAAAAGGGGCGGCATGCCGCGGGAGAGGGCGACCGCCGCGCCCGGAAGACAATGTAGAGGAGGAGTGGAAAGGAATGGAAAAACTGACGGAGCAGAACCGGGCCGAGGTAGAGGCATATATCTCTGCCGAACCGGAATACAATGTATTTGTGCAAGGCGACCTTGAAAATTACGGCTTTGAATCGAAAACGGTGGAGATCTTCGGCACACGTGCTGCGGACGGCGCGCTTTGTGCGCTGCTGCTGCGGTATTTCAACAATTACTGTCTGTGCATGAGCGGGACAGCGCCGGTGGAGGAGCTGGCGGCGTTTCTGCAAGCCCGCGGGGCGCAGTATCTTTCGGGCAAGGAAGCAGATGTGGCCGCTTTGGCCGCACGCATGCCCGGCTGGAAGCTGCGCGGAACGAATCTGGCGCGCATGGACCGCCTGGCCGGCGGCGCGGCGCTGCCGGAGGGCTTTTCTCTGCGGATGCTCGGGCCGCAGGATGCGCAGGAAGTGATCGGGCTGGAAGTACAGATCGATGAATTTGCCGACAGCTTCCGCGATGTGGACCGGGAAGAAAAGGTGGAGGAATGCCGGGAAAACCTTACGCGCGGCGGCCATGCCTTCGGTGTGTACGATGGGGACAGGCTGGTGGCGCTGGCAGAGACGACTGCGGAAAACAGCGTTTCGGCCATGGTCGTCGGTGTGGCGACGCTGCCGGGATGGCGCGGGAGAGGCTTTGCCCGTGCCTGTGTGTACGCGGCCGCGGCCCACAGTTTTGCCGCCGGGCGGCGGTACCTGTGCCTGTTCTACGACAACCCCGCGGCGGGGCGCATCTATCACGCGCTGGGCTTTGCGGATGTGGGACGTTTTGGTATGGCAATGCCCGAATAAAAAGAACAAAAACAGATTTTCAAGGCACGCGAACCATTGGAGCAGGAAGAGGACGGCGGCGGGGCGGCTTGTGGCCTCTGCCGCGAAACCGGGAGGTGCGCGGATTTGAAGTATATCACGGCAGTGCCGGCCTCGGCGGGGCTGGCGGTGGGGACGGTGCGGTATTTGCGCCATACGCAAAGCGGGCTGGGGCGCGCGGTGCGGTCCCCCAAGGAGGAACAGGAGGCGTTTGAAAACGCGGTGCGGGAGGCGCAGGGCCAGCTCATCCGGCTGGAGCGGCGCGCTGCCGCACAGGACAGGGATATTTTTATGGTGCAGAGGGTGCTGCTGGAGGACGAGGGTCTTCGGCAGGAGGTGGCGTCCTATATCCGGGTGGGCGCGGGTGCGGCCGCATCGGTGGAGCGCGCGGCGGGCATTTTTGCGGGCCGCATTCGTGCACTGGAGGACCCGTACATGCGCGAGCGTGCCTGCGATATCCTGGACGCATGCCGCCGGGTCGTCAAGGTACTCGACGGCCAGCCCCACGAGACGCTGCGCCTGACGGGCCCGGCCATTTTGGTGGCTGAGGAGCTGTATCCCACGGATATCGTCACGCTGGACCGCAGTCTGGTGCTGGGGTTTATCACCAGCGCGGGTTCCCCCAATGCCCACGCGGCCATCATCGCCCGCACCATGGGCATCCCCGCCGCGGTGATGGCGGGGCCGGAGCTGCTGGAGGGCTGTGACGGCCGCACGCTGGCGCTGAACGGAGACACCGGCGAAGCGTATCTGGACCCGGATGAGGCGACGAAAACACGCTTTGCCCACAAACTGCGCTTGCAGCGGCGGCACACGCTCTCGCAGGAGCGGCTGCGGGCGGCACCATGTACCACGAAGGACGGCACGCGCATCTCGCTGATGGCGGACTGCGCGTCGGTGGAGGATGTGCGCACGGCCGTGGAGGCGGGAGCGGATGGCGTGGGTCTGCTGCTGAGCGAATACCTGCTGCTGGCGGGGCGCGTGAACGGCGAGGAGGAGCAGTATGGCTTCTATGCTGCCTGTCTGGCGGCGGCGCAGGGCAGACCCGTTACCATCTGTACCTTTGATGTGGCGCCGGATAAGACGGGGACGGAATTTCCACGGGAGGAAGAAGCAAATCCCGCGATGGGGCTGTGCGGCGTGCGCTACTGCCTAGCGCATCCGGATTTTTTTGAAACGCAGCTTCGGGCGCTGCTGCGCGCCGGGCTGGCGGGAAATCTGCGCATCCTGCTGCCCATGGTCTCTACGCGGGATGAGTTCGAGCATGCTCTGGACGCTGTTTACCGCGCCAAATGCGCGCTTCGGGAGCGGGGCGTGCCCTTTGCCGAAACGGTTCCCGTGGGTGCGTTTATCGAAACGCCCGCCGCAGCGCTGACAGCCGGGGACCTGGCGCGCCGCGCCGCGTTTTTCAATGTGGGCACCAACAATCTCATCCAGTATACATATGCGGCCGACCGTGTGAACCCCCAGGTGCGGGCCTATCTGCCCGCTGCCTCCCCCGCCGTATACCGGCTTGTACGGTTCGCCGTGGAGGCCGCGGCCGAAGCACGCATCCCGCTGTGCCTGTGCGGCGAGGGCGCGGCGCAGCCCGCGCTGGCCGAGGCCTATGCCCGCCTGGGCGTGCGCGCCTTTTCCCTGCCCGCGCGGGAGCTGCTGGAGGTAAAGGAGTACCTGATGGGCGTCACGCTGTAACAGAGCGTTCTGCCGGAGATAAGCGGCGGATGAACTTTGCGGGACACGGCGACACAGGCGTAAAACGAAGGCAGACAGCCGCTTTCATACAGCCCGGCGGCCCGGCAAACTGGAATCGGCCAGGCGGAACAGGAGATGCTTTCTGCATGACAGGGCAAGAAATGGGGCAATAAAACAATCAAAAGCTGAAGAGGAAGAACCGCAAATGGCAACAGGGAGCGGTATCAGGAAAAAGCTGGAAACAGAATATTTGGCGCAGAGTCTGCAAGGCCATATTCAGTATTACGCAACGTCGTATAGCAGAAGTCCTGACCATGAGGGGCGGGCGGCAATAAGATATGATGGCAACGAAATCATCAAGGGATGTTATTGGAATAACTGAATGAAAGCAGATTTGTTTCCCGGAGATGAAAAATACAAAAAACGCATGGAAGTGGAAAATGCGCATATGGATGATACAGCTTTAAGACTAAGTGTTTTTGGTCAACGCTGTTTTTACAACGCCTTTGCAGAGTTTGATGATCAAGATATTGAAATGAGCCTTAACAGTGCTAATTTAATCGTAAGAATATTTGCTGTATTGGATAGGCGGGTTGGCAAACGGAGATTGACCTTGATGAAAAAGAAAATACAGGAAAAATCAGATACGTTTCAGGAGTTTTTTGCAATTCGTGCAAAAGCAGAAGGACTGTTATAATTTCCAATTTACCAATTTTATGTTATCCACATACAGGCATCCTTCGTAAAGCAGAGCGTTGGCATCTCGAAGGCCGGTTTAACCATATTTTTGAGTTGTGCGGCCTGCGGATTCGGCTGTTTGTCCGTTGACAGCCTTTGCCGAAGCGTGGTATCATGAATACATAACCGAGACGCGGCCGTAACTGACGGAACGAGTGGGCTTACCACAGGGGAACGGGCGCGGAGTTTTGATGCCGACCGTCTGGGCAACACCGCTTTTGCGGTGCTGCCCTTTTTTGTTGCCCTGAAACAAGAAGATTTTCTCAATGGCCGCCGCCGGGGCGGTACAGGAATGAAAAGGGGCCGCGCCTCCGCGGTGTGTGAGCGAACAGGAGGTACAGGAAATGTGCAAGGCATGGGAAGGGTTTACGGCCGGGGCGTGGCAGAGCCGCATCGATGTGCGGGATTTTATCCAGAAAAACTATACGCCCTACGGAGGAGATGAAGCGTTCCTGGCGCCGGCAACACCGCGCACACAGGCGCTGATGCATAAGCTGCAGGGCCTGATGAAGCTGGAGCAGGAGTTCGGCGGCGTGCTGGATGTGGACACCCAGACGGTGTCCTCCCTGCTCAATTACAAGCCGGGCTATCTGGACAAAGACAACGAGCTGATCGTCGGCCTGCAGACGGACAGGCCGCTGAAGCGCGGTGTGAATCCTTTCGGAGGCATCCGCATGGCACGGGAGGCCTGCCGGGCCTACGGCTATGAGCTGTCCGGGCAGGTGGAGCAGGAGTTCGCCTACCGCACCACCCACAACGACGGCGTATTCCGCGTGTACAACGAGCAGACCCGTGCGGCCCGGCACTGCGGCCTGATCACGGGCCTGCCCGACGCATATGGCCGGGGCCGGATCATCGGCGATTACCGCCGCGTGGCGCTCTACGGGACAGACCGACTGATCGAGGAAAAGAAAAAGGACAAGGCGGAGCTGGGCCGCGGCGCGATGACGGACGAGAACATCCGTCTCATCGAGGAGGTCTGGCGGCAGATCGACTTTCTGGGCAAGCTGCGGGATATGGCCGCGCTGTACGGCTGCGACATCAGCCGCCCGGCGCAAAGTGCCCGCGAGGCCGTGCAGTGGACCTACTTCGGCTACCTTGGGGCCATCAAGGAGCAGAACGGCGCGGCCATGAGCCTGGGCCGCGTGAGCACGTTTCTGGATATCTATTTCGAGCGGGACCTGGCCGCGGGCAGGCTGGACGAGGCGGGCGCGCAGGAGCTGATGGACGACTTTGTGATGAAGCTGCGTATGGCGCGCCACCTGCGTACGCCGGAGTACAACGCGCTGTTCGGCGGCGACCCCATGTGGATCACCGAAGCCGTGGGGGGCATGGGCTCGGATGGCCGCACGCTGGTGACGAAAACTTCCTTCCGCATGCTGCATACGCTTTACAATCTGGGGGCGTCGCCGGAACCGAACCTGACCATTTTGTGGAGCGGTGCGCTGCCCGCCGCGTTTAAGACATACTGCGCCCGCGTCTCCTGCGAGACAGACGCCATCCAATACGAAAACGACGACCTGATGCGCCCCATTTACGGCGACGATTACGCCATCGCATGCTGTGTCTCAGCCATGCGGCTGGGTAAAGACATGCAGTTTTTCGGCGCGCGGGTCAATTTGCCAAAGCTGCTGCTCCTGTCCCTCAACGGTGGCCGGGACGAGATGAAGAACATGCAGGTCGGCCCGGTGCATACGCCCTATGAGGACGAGTATCTGGAGTACGGCAGGGTGACGGCGCTGCTGGACGCATACCGCCCCTGGCTGGCGGAATTGTATGCCGATACCATGAACGTCATCCATTACATGCACGATAAATATGCTTATGAAAAAACGCAGATGGCTCTGCACGACACCCATGTGCACCGCTACATGGCTTTCGGTATGGCGGGCCTGTCCGTGCTGGCAGATTCACTCTCGGCCATTAAATACGCGAAGGTGCGCTGCATCCGCGACGCCGGAACGGGCCTCATCACGGATTTCGAGGTGGAGGGAGACTACCCCGCTTTCGGCAACGATGACGACCGCGTGGACGCCATTGCCTGCGAACAGGCCGAAGCGTTTTACAACGAGCTGGCAGGCCATGCGCTGTACCGCGGAGCCGAAGCCACGCTCTCGGTGCTGACGATCACCTCCAACGTGGTGTACGGTAAAAAAACAGGCTCCACGCCCGACGGCCGCAAAGCGGGGCAGCCCTTTGCCCCGGGCGCGAACCCCATGCACGGCCGGGAAAAAAGCGGCGCGCTGGCCTCGCTGAACTCTGTGGCAAAGCTTTCGTACCGGTACTGCAAGGACGGCATCTCCAATACGTTTTCCATCGTGCCGGGAGCGCTGGGCAGGACGGACGAGCAGCGCCGGGCCAATCTCGTCAGCCTGCTGGACGGCTATTTTTCCCAGATGGCCCACCACATCAACGTCAACGTGCTCAGCCGTGAAACGCTGGTGGAGGCGTACAATGACCCGGAAAAATACCCCAATCTGACCATCCGCGTTTCAGGCTACGCGGTGAACTTCCACAAGCTGACGAAAGAACAGCAGCGCGAGGTCATCGCCCGCACGTTCCACGAGGCGATGTGAGCCGTGGACGCGCAGATGCAGACGCCGGAAAACGGCGTGAAAGGGCGCATACACTCGTTTTTGTCCATGGGAGCGGTGGACGGACCGGGGCTGCGCTATGTGGTGTTTCTGCAGGGCTGCCCGCTGCGCTGTGCCTGCTGCCACAACCCGGACACCTGGGACGCGGCGGACGGCACGGAATACACGGTGGAGGATGTGCTGCGGCGTGTGCGCCGCTGTAAGCCGTACATTTATGAGTCGGGGGGCGTTACGGTTACGGGCGGTGAGCCGCTGGCCCAGCCCGTGTTCACTGCGGCGCTGCTGAAGGCGCTGCGGGCGGAGGGCTACCACACGGCGCTGGATACCTCCGGCGCGGGTGCTCTTGCCGCCGCGCGGGAGGTGCTGGCGCATACGGACCTGGTGCTGGCGGACCTGAAGTTCAGCTCCGAAGAGGGATACCGCGCCCATACGGGCGGCAGCCTGGCCCATACGCTGGATTTTCTGGCGCTGACACAAGAGCTGGACGTGCCGCTGTGGGTGCGGCACGTGGTGATCCCCGGCTTGACGGACGGCGAGGCACATATCCGCGCATTGGCGCGCATGGCCGGACAGTTCCATAATTTGCAGAAGGTGGAGCTGTTGGGCTTCCGAAAGCTGTGTCTGGAAAAATACGGGGCTATGGGCGTTCCGTTCCCTCTTGCGGACACACCGGAGATGGACGCCGCAGCGCTGTGCCGGCTGGAGGACGCGGTGCGGCGAGAACTGCCGGACCTTGCGTGAAAAAGGCGCGCCGGACGAAAAAACACTTGCGCGCCGCAAAAGGGTATGGTAAGATATGCTTATACCTTTGAGGGAGTAGTTCGCGCCGGGCCTGTACGGCGTGTAAAGTCAACATGATGGCGCGCCGGCACGCGCCTGGCTTTGCTTAATGAACAAGACTCATGGGCGGCTTTGCGCCGTCCGTGGGTCTTTTTTTTGCGGCCCCGCCCCACAGGGCCGCAAAACGGACGCCTCCCTTTTCCGGCGCGCGCTGCGGGCGGAACAGATTATCCGGCCGCAGACACGCATATTCTTATGAAAGCAGATTTGGAGGAAAAAGCGTTATGGATTCGATCACCCTGTTCGTACTCGCGCTGGGGCTTTCGATGGACGCATTTGCGGTGTCCATCTCCAACAGCATGTGTTTTTCCGGCCTGCGGCGGAACGAGGCCGCCCTCACGTCGCTGTCCTTCGGCGTGTTTCAGGGCCTGATGCCCGTGGCCGGGTATTTTGCGGGCCGCGCCTTCGCCGATGTGGTGAGCGCGTTTGACCACTGGATCGCCTTTGCACTGCTGGGCTTCATCGGCGGCAAAATGATCTGGGACGCCGTCAAGGAGCTGCGCGCGCCGGAGGCGTGCCCCGTGGGCCGCGCGTTCAGCTATAAGCTGATGGTGGTGCAGGCCTTCGCCACCAGCATCGATGCGCTGGCTGTCGGCGTCAGCTTTGCCGCGCTGGATGTGAACATCGCCGCGGCGGCTTCCTTCATCGCCTGCGTCACGTTCGTCTGCTGCCTTGCGGGCCATCTGCTGGGTAAAAAATTCGGCAGCTGGCTGGGCGGTAAGGCCGAGATATTCGGCGGCGTCATTTTGGTGTGCATCGGCGCAAAGATCCTCGTTGAGCATCTTTCCGGCGGCTGAGGGCCGGAAAAAAACAGAGAAAATGCAAAAACGTGCGCGTGTTTCGTTGACACACGCACGTTTTGTTTGCTATGCTGGACAAAGACGGCGCTCTATGCGGATGCGCCGGGTATCGGAGAAGGAAAAAGAGGGATCAGGGTTATGGAAAAACGAGAAAAATTTGCCTCGCGGCTGGGCTTTCTGCTCATTTCGGCCGGGTGTGCCATCGGCATCGGCAACGTATGGCGCTTCCCCTATATTACCGGACAGTACGGCGGCGCGGCGTTCGTGCTTATTTACCTGTTTTTCCTGGTCGTGCTGGGCTTGCCCATCATGGCCATGGAGTTCGCCGTGGGCCGGGCGTCCCGCAAAAGCTGCGCGGTCAGCTTCCGCGTGCTGGAGCCTGCGGGCACCAAATGGCATTGGTACGCCTGGCTGGGCATGGCGGGCAACTATCTGCTGATGATGTTCTACACCACGGTGGCGGGCTGGATGCTGGCCTATGTGGTAAAAATGCTGCGCGGTGCGTTCACAGGCGCGTCCGCCGAGGCGGTGGGCGGCATTTTCAATGACATGCTGGCGCAGCCGGGGCCGCAGATATTCTGGATGATTGTGGCTGTGGTGCTGGGCTTCGGCGTGTGCAGCCTGGGCTTGCAGAACGGTGTGGAGAAAATCACAAAAGCCATGATGGTCTGCCTGCTGCTGCTGATGGTGGCGCTGGCCGTGCGCAGCGTCACACTGCCAGGCGCGGGCGAAGGCCTCAAATTTTATCTTGTACCGGATTTCGGGCGCCTTGTGGAGCAGGGCGTGGGCAATGTGGTGTACGCGGCCATGGGACAGGCCTTTTTCACGCTGTCTCTGGGCATCGGCGCCATGGCCATTTTCGGCAGCTACATCGGCAAGGAGCGCACGCTGCTCAGCGAGAGCGTCAACATCACGCTGCTGGATACCTTTGTGGCGCTGATGGCGGGCCTTATCATTTTTCCCGCCTGCTTTTCCTTCGGCGTCAACCCGGGGCAGGGCCCAGGCCTTGTATTCGTCACGCTGCCCAATATCTTCGGCGGCATGGCGGGCGGCCGGGTATGGGGCGCGCTGTTTTTTGTGTTCATGAGCTTTGCGGCGCTGTCCACCGTTATTGCCGTATTTGAAAACATCGTTGCCTTCGGTATGGACTTGTGGGGCTGGAGCCGCAAAAAAGCCGTGTTGGTAAATTTTTTCGCCATTCTTGTGCTGTCGCTGCCCTGTGTACTGGGATACAACGTGCTTTCGGGCTTTATGCCCTTCGGCGAGGGCAGCGCCGTGCTGGACCTGGAGGACTTCCTTGTTTCCAATACGATCCTCCCGCTGGGCAGTCTTGTATACCTGTTGTTCTGCACGTCCCGCTACGGCTGGGGATGGAAAAATTTTGTGGCCGAGGCAGACGAGGGCAAGGGCATACGGTTTCCAAAATGGGCGCGGGTATACGTCAGTTACATTCTGCCGCTCATCGTGCTGTTCATCTTTTTGATGGGCTATAAGGACAAATTCTTCACCTGAGGAGAAAAACAAAAAGAGGCGCCGCCGCGGGATATATCCGCGGCGGCGCTTTTTGTTTTGAAGCTTCAGTTGCTGCGGCTCTCGGCCAGCACCGCGTCCACGGTGACGACATTGCCGCTGCCGCGCTTTTGGATCTCCAGCCGCACGGTTTCGCCGGGCTTGTGCGTCTCCAGCACATCCAGCAAATCGGACGTGGTTTCCAACGTTACGCCGTCGGCCGTCAATATCACGTCGCCCACGGTGATGTCGTGGTTGTTCAGGTCGCTGTAATCTTCCACAGATGAAATATATAAGCCCTGGCTGGGCAGGTCGTTGGCAGGGCCTGTGACGGGCGACAGCGCGATTACCATCACGCCCAGTGCCACGCGGTCCTTTACATAGCCGTAGGCAATCAGATCCTCCACCACGGGCTGCGCGTCCGCCGAGGGGATGGCAAAGCCGATGCCCTCAAACATTGAGCTGTTGAGCTTGGCGGAATTGATGCCGATCACCTGACCGAAGCGGTTCACCAGCGCGCCGCCGGAATTGCCGGGGTTGATGGCCGCGGAGGTCTGGATAAGGTTCATCGTGACGACGCTGTTGCCCGCCTGCATGCTGATCTCACGATTGAGGCCGGAGATGATGCCCTGGGTGACGGTGCCGGAGAGCTGTCCGGCCGCATTGCCGATCGCCACGGCCCGCTCGCCCACCTGCAGGATGTCCGAATCTCCGAAGGAGGCGGGCGCCAGCCCATCCGCCGTGATTTTGACCACGGCCAGGTCCGTACGGGTGTCGGAGCCGACGATCCATGCGTCCAGCTCACGGCCGTCGTCCAGCAGCACGGTAACTGCGGAGGAGCCCTCCACCACATGGGCGTTGGTGACGATGAAGCCGTCCTCGTTGAGAATGATGCCGCTGCCGCTGCCTGCAATGGAAATGCTGCCCGGCTCATATACATTGATGCATACCACGCTGGGGCCAACGGTCTTGGCAATCTCCACCGTGGAGAGCCCGCCGTCCGCGTCCTCGGGAAGATCCTCGATGGTAAAGCTGGGCACCTCTCCGGGCGCGGGACGCCGGCGCGCGGCGCCGCCGCTGCGCAGTGCGTCAAAAGCCTCTCCCGCCAGAAAAACGGTTGCGGCAAGCCCCAGGCAAAGCAGAACAGCCACCAGCGGCGCACGGTTCCTGCGCCGGCGGGGCGGTTTCCCGCCGGGGACGCCCGGCATCGAGCCGGGCGTCTGATATACATATTGGGGCGCCCGCGGCGGCACGGGGCCGCCGCCCTGCCCGTAAACGGGGCCGCCGTAGGGCGGGGCTGCGGAGCCCTGTCCGCCATAGGGCGGATAAGGCGGATACTCCATCCCGGGCTGTTGTACATAGGGCGGGCAGGGCCCGCCGGGCTGCTGCGGATATTGCGGATACTGGCGCTGATCCATGATTCCCTCTCTCCCTGCCGGGCCTCCCGGCAATGCGCAGCACTGCGGCCGCGAATATTTCTCTTCCATGCCTCATGCGGCGCGGTGGTCACTGATCCTTGAGCTTGCCGCCCTTAATGGGCGAAGAAGGCGGCGCGGGCAACGTGAACAGGAATTCGCAGTATTCGCCCTCCTTGCTGTCCACCCAGATCTTGCCGCCGGACAAATTGATGAGGACTTTGCAGATATGCAGACCCAGGCCGCTTCCGGTGGTGTTCAGCCCACGGCTTTTGTCTTCCTTGTAAAAGCGGTCGAACACATAAGGCAGCGCCTCGGGCGCAATACCCGCGCCTGTGTTGCGCACGCCTACGGTAACGGCGCCCTTGCTCTGTGTGACGGAAAAACGGATCTCCCCGCCCACATTGCAGAACTTGATAGCGTTGTCCACCAGATTGTAGATGACCTGGTACACCAGATCCTGATCCGCCAGAACCAAGGTCTTGGTTGGGGCGAAGCCGCTGATTTGGATGTTGTTGGCCTCCAGCCGCTGTTCCGCGCCGAACACCACGCTGGTGATGCTCTCCCAGATATCATAGGTAGTGGCGTTTACTTTATACTCCCCGGCCTCCAGCTTGGTGATGTCCAGCATGTTCTTGATGAGACGCGTCAGGCGGCCCACCTCCTGAGAGACAATGCCCAGGTAGTGGTTCTGGTTTTCGGGCGGGATGGTGCCGTCCAGCATGCCGTCGATAAAGCCCTTGATGGTGGTCATGGGCGTGCGCAGCTCGTGAGCGATATTGCCCATGAAGCTGCGGCGGGACTGGTCGATTTTTTCCAGGCTGCCGGCCATGGTGTTAAAGGTCTCGGCCAGCTGGGCCAGCTCATCGTCGCCCTCCACGGGCACGCGGGCGGAAAAATCTCCGCCGCCGAACTTTTTCGCGGCGTCCGAAATGCGGCGCAGCGGCGTGGTCATGCGGTTGGTCAGCACGATGGAAAGCACGCTGGATACCATCAGCATCAGCCCGGCGGAGAGGATGAACGTAGAGAACAGGTTTGCCAGGTATTCCGTGAGGCTGTCGGCGTTTGCCCCCGCGAACACAAAGCCCTGGAGCATGCCTTTCTCGTCGAGAATGGGCTTGCCCGCGATGTAATATCGGCTGCTGAAGATACCGCCCAAAGTGCCCATTTCGTCGTAAATGCCCCGGCTGTATGTGGCATTGCACGTTTTTACAGACACTTCCATGCCCTGATATTCCGACGGGATGGAAAGCACCACGGAGCCGTAGGCGTCCGTCACAAGGATGCTCTTTCCGGCGGCGCGGGCCGTCAGCGTGATGCCCCTTTTGATATCCTCCACATCCAGCCCGGCGGCTTCGGCGGCTTCGGCCCTTTTTTCAACGATGCCGTCATCCGCGGCTTCCTGCATGGCGAGGATGGCGTTGTCGATGGTCTGGATCAGGGCGGTGCCGTTTTCTTCGCGGAAGTAGCCCATGGCCAGATACATCTGAATAAAGCCCATCACGGCGATGCTGCAGATGAGCAGGACTGCCGTGGAATAAAAATACCGCGTGGTGATGCTTTTGCGCACGGGCGCACCCCCCTTTCTTCCGGCATGCCGCGGGCCCCGGCCCGCCGTCATTCTTTCACTTCAAATTTATAGCCCACGCCCCAGACGGTCTTTAAACTCCACTGGTCGCTGGTGTTTTCAAGCTTTTCGCGCAGACGCTTCACGTGTACGTCGATGGTGCGGGAATCGCCGTAGTATTCAAAACCCCATACCTCGTCCAGCAGCTGGTCGCGGGTGAATACCCGGTTGGGATGGCTGGCCAGATAATACAAAAGCTCCAGTTCCTTGGGCGGCGCGTCCACTACCTGGCCGTTCACCTTCAGCTCATAGCGCGTCAGGTCCACCGAGAGCTTATCATAGCTGATGACGCCGTCCGGCTGGGCCTCGGCGGGCGTGCAGCGGCGCAGCACGGCTTTGATGCGCGCCACCACTTCCTTGGAGTCGAACGGCTTTACTACATAGTCGTCCGCACCCAGCTCCAGGCCGAGCACCTTGTCGAAGGTCTCGCCTTTAGCCGTGAGCATGATAACGGGTGTGTTGTCCGCCGCGCGGATGCGGCGGCACACCTCCCAGCCGTCCATTTTGGGCATCATCACGTCCAGCAGCACCATGTTGGGCTTTTCCTTTTCAAACGCGGCCACGGCGGCCTCGCCATCGTTGGCGATCACCGTCTCATAGCCCTCCTTGGCCAGGTACAGGCGCAGCAGCTCACAGATATTTTTGTCGTCGTCCGCGATCAGAATTTTCTCGTTCGCCATGGGTCACACTCCTTTATTCCCCTGTACCGCGCCCGTTTTTGCGCGGCATGCCGTATGCGGTGTACCGCAGATGCTCTGCGGGGCGCAGAAAAACAGCAGTTTGACAATATTATACGATATAATTGTGTATAAAAAAAGTCCTGCGGGAGCTCCCGCGCAGTTTTTTGGGGTGCTCCGCGTCCGGTGCATTGCGCGCAGGGCTGCCTGTATGGTAGAATAATCAAAGATATACCCGGGGCTGCCGCCCCGCTTGAGAAGAGGAAGGTTTTATATGAAGCTTGGAATCGTAGTCCACAGCCTATTTTCTATAAATTCCTAAATCTTTGCAAAAGTCTATAAAACCGCATTGATACGTAGTTTTTTCGAACTTTGGAAACATGAATCTCTATAATGGCTCATGTGACCATCCGCGAAAATGGTGTAGAAATGGTGTAAACATATTTGTTTTTTATCTTGACGAAAAAGGCCAATGCAACACATTATAAGCCATAAATATAAAGATAGTCCCTCCTTAGATACGAACGGAGTCAAGAGGTAATTGGCATATGGACAAGAAAAAAATTGAGCAAATACGACAGCAGTATGATCTTATTATACATAGCGCAGAGGATGCCGAAACCGAATTTTGGTATGCTCGAGAATTGATGATTTTGCTTGGATATGGACGATGGGAAAACTTTGATCAGGCAGTATACCGTGCGATGGATTCCTGTAAAACTTCCGGCGTTGAAGTATCCGATCACTTTCGTGAGGTCACGAAAATGATAACGGCGGGTAAAGGCGCTAAAAGATCTATAAAAGATTATATGCTCACTCGTTACGCATGCTATTTGATTGCGCAGAATGGTGATCCCAGAAAAGAAGAAATAGCGTTTGCACAGAGCTATTTTGCCGTCCAGACAAGAAAACAAGAACTCATTGAGGAACGTATCTCTCTGATTGAGCGTACTGAAGCTCGTATAAGATTGCGTGAATCCGAAAAGCGTCTTTCCCAGAACATATATGAGCGCGGTGTGGATGATGCAGGATTTGGTCGTATACGTTCTAAAGGCGATCAAGCCTTGTTTGGGGGATATACTACGCAGGAGATGAAAGGTCGGCTGGGTGTTAAGGAACCTCTGAATTAATCTGTGGTCGTCAGATAACAAGGCTTGCTGTATAATAGAAGCATCAAAAAAAATGGCGGTGCATGGGATATGAAACAACAAACCTTTACAGATATGGAGTACAACTGTCGGAAGAAGAAAACGAAGCGGGAAGAATTTCTGGAAATCATGGACGAAATCATTCCCTGGGATGAGTGGGTACAAATCATAGAGCCGTATTATCCCAACAACAGGCGGGGACGTCCGACGATCGGCATTGAAAGAATGCTGCGGATGTACCTGCTTCAGATCTGGTTCAATTTATCTGACCCGGCAACAGAGGATGCCATATACGACAGCTATGCCATGCGGAAATTCGCGGGAATCGACTTTATGACGGAAAATGTGCCGGACGAAACGACGCTTTGCAGATTCCGGCATCTTCTGGAGGAAAACGGCCTGAACAAGCTGTTTTTTGATGCCATTAACCGGGTAATGGTCGCAACCGGCCATATGATGAAGGGCGGAACGATTGTTGACGCGACTATAATCAATGCTCCCAGTTCGACGAAGAATGCGGAAAAATCCCGCGATCCGGAAATGCATCAGACGAAGAAGGGCAATGAATGGCGGTTTGGCATGAAATGTCATGCCGGAGTAGATGCCGGCAGCGGCCTGGTTCACACGATTGCGGTGACTGCTGCGAATGTTCACGATGTGGTTGTTGCCCCGAAGCTCATCCGGAAAGACGATCTCGTGGTTTACGGTGATTCCGGGTATGTCGGGATACAGAATCGACCGGAGATTCGAGAAAATACACATTTAGCCGCTATCGATTACCGTATCAATCGCAGACCGCACAGTTTTCCACAGGTTTCCGACAATGCACTGGACTGGGAACGCATAATTGAGCATCGAAAATCTTCCGTCCGCTGTAAGGTGGAGCATGTTTTCCGGATAATCAAGTGCCAGTTTGGGTATCAAAAGGTGCGGTATCGTGGACTGAAAAAGAACGAAAACCGCCTATACGCCATGTTTGCCTGTGCCAATCTATATGCCCTTGCTCTGGCAGAGCGAAGTCTCCGCGAAGCCTGACATGGAATCAGTGCACCCTTTTGACGGGTGCACGAAAGAAAATAGAGCTGAAATGACGTAAAATTCGCCGTTTTTTCGAAAAAGGACCTCAGTGGGACTCAAACTTGAATGATATCTGCGTTTTTCCGTTCAGCAGACCCTATTTAATAAGGAAGGGCGGAGGTCTCCTTTTGCACAAGCGCCTTGATTTCGGGAATGCTCTTTCCATTGTGGCGCAATTCCCTCAAAAGAGCGATGCGCTGCAGACTCTCGGTTCGGCGATAGCGCCGGGTCAAATTGGGTTCAGACTGTTCAAAGTCCAGAAGTCCTTCTTCTGTGTAAAACTTCAGGGTACTGTACCGCGCCCCCGTAAGACGCACCAGCTCCCCGATGGTGACGAATTCCGCCTGTTCAATCACATCCATCCGTCTTTGTCGCGACATATCAGCGCCTCTTTTCGCCTCATTGGGTGCTCAGCACAGTGGTGATGGTGAGCATCGCGTAAATATGATCGATCATATCCTGTGTTTTTCTTCCCGCTTCAGTCGCGGCAAGGGCCTTTCGTCTTTGAGAAATCTCCCCCTGCTCGTATTTGGAAAAAAACATTTTCATTTGGTTGCTCTTATCCAGCAGCACGGCCAACAGAGCCGCTTCCTCGGTGATGACACCCTCTTCCAGCAACTCGGCCCGCAGTTTGTTCACCACCCGATCCACTGCCTCGTGAGACGGAAGATACCGGACGGCGCCGAACAAAGCGCTTTCCCGCCGAGCGCAACCGGCCTTTACCAGCGCGTCTCCCACGGACATGACCAGCTCCTTGAGATTGCGGTTTGTAAAGGTGTATTTCTGCGCAAGTTTTCAACGTTCAAGGCTTTTTGAGAAAGCAGGAGTCGGAACAAGGGCTCCAACGTTGCTTTTTCCGGCGGAAGAACTTTTACCAACGGGACAATTTGTTTGTTCTCAAAGCGAACCAGTCCTTCCAGCATCAACTCAAACAAACCGGCTGCCACCGGGCAAAGCGCTTTCTCGGTGCCGGAAATCTTTCCGTTTTTGGCCGCGGCGCATACGAAATATTCCTGTGTCACTGTCAAATCGGTCATGAAAAGACACCTCGCTTTTTACATATTACTTACTACTTACGATTTAAATTGTACCACAAACCTGAAAAAAATCAACGGTTTTGCGTGAGGATGAAAAGAAAAAGAGGTTGACACAGGGAAAGAGGGACGGTATAATGCTATATATAGATTATCTATATATAAGGAGGCGAAGGGAGTGTAGCCCAAAAATATGGTGCCGGGTTCCACCCAGATGTTGCTTTTACGGCTTTTGCAGGAGAGCGATATGTACGGCTATCAGATGATCGACGAGCTGGCAAAACGTTCCAACGATACGTTTTTGTTGAAGGCGGGCACATTGTATCCCATTTTGCACGCACTGGAGCAGGAGGGAAAAATCGAGAGCTATGAGGCCGCGGGCGCGGCGGGCAAACCTCGCAAGTATTATCATTTGACCCGGACAGGCCGGCAGGCGCTGGAGGTAGAACAAAGCGAGTGGGACCGGGTAAGTACGGCCATCAATCGTGTGCTGCATCCCGCGCAGTTCCAGAGGAGGGAAGGAAAATGCTGACGAAGAAATTGGAGCAGTGGCTGGATTTGGCCACGGCGCAGCTTCGCTGTGGTGCCGCCGTACAGCCGGTTCGGGCCGAACTGGAAACCCATCTTCAAGACCAGTACGACGCATACCTTGCCCAGGGGGAAACTTGCGAGCAGGCAGAGCGAAAAACGCTGGAGAGCATGGGAGACGCGATTTTAATCGGTGGTCAACTGGACGAAGTTCATCGCCCTCGCCCTGCCTGGCGGCCGTTTGTTCTGGGCGCGCTGGTGCGGTGCGTGAGTCAAGTTCAGCTGGACGAATGTGCGTGGCAGGACATCCTTTGTTACGAGGGGCTGCGTGTCCTTCTGCCGGTGGGTGTGTTGGCGGCGGTCTCTTTTACGGATCCGGCGGCGCAGATGCGCCGCGCATGGCTTGTGTATGGAGGTGCGCTTGCCCTGGTGATGGGAGCCATTTTGACAACGCAGCCTGTTCAGGGAACGCATATTTCTGCGCGATATTTATGTTCCTTTTTGATTTTGGGGTATGCGGCGGTACTGTATCGGCAGAGAGGAAGAGGAATGCGGGGCCTTGTAACGGCCGGCGCGGCACTGTTGACGGCGGTTTTGATGGCACTCTGTGTCCCGGCGTTTTCGGTGGCACTGAGCCTGTTTTTGGCGGGTCTGGTGCTGAGTCTGTACTGTGGTTGGAGCAATTGGTTTGGCTTGGGCCGTGGAAAGAGCCTGGGCGTCGTTTTGGCTGCGGCGTTCACGCCCGGGGTGGGGATTCTGCTTTTGCCCGGTGTGGCGACGCGGGTGATGGAGCGTCTGAACCCGTTTTTTGACCCCACCGGCAGTGGTTGGATTTCGCTGATGCGCCTGACCATCTGGCAGGGGCGTTCGCCCCTGCAGCCGGTGGCGCAGCAATGGCTTGACCGGGTACCGGAAAATATGTTTCAAAACATGACGGAACAGACGATTTTCCATCTGCTGGGCGCGGAGGATCCGCTGACATGGAGCGCTTATGCATTTGGCCGGCCGGCGGCGCTGGCGCTGTTGGCGGGAGTGGCTTTTTGCCTGTTTGTGTTGTGGCGGGCCGCGCTGGGCACCCGAAATGCGTCCGGCCGTCTGCTGGGAGTGGCTTGTGTGTCTCTTTTGACCACACAGCTTCTGGTCAGTGCAGCGTTTTGCGGCGGGGTGATGGTGCCTTTCCTGAGCGATGGTCTGTGGAACGGCTGTACCCAGGCCGTGTTGGTGGGGACACTGCTCTCGGCCGTCCGTTTGGATCCGGTGAAAGGCGGGCAGCTTCTTTCTGCTCCCGGCGAAAAGGTTGGCGTGTGGAAACGTCTGCTTGGATGACCTGAAGGAGAGCGACAAAAAAGACTTGGGATCGAACCGGATCCCAAGTCTTTTTTTGTATGTGGATCGGGGACCTTTACACGGTCGAGTCCGACGCAAGATGTTTTTTCAAAGTTGCGCGCACCGAGCCGGGGCCGGCGAGCATTTCACAGAACATGGCCTCAATTTGTTCCGCCATGCCGAGGGCGCACAGATCGGAGCCAAAGAGGGCCCGCTTGTTCAGAATGTTTCGCAGTTGTCCCTGATAGGAAGCGGGCGAATCAAACGAAATGCCGGCAAGCTGTGCCTGCAGCGCCTCTGCCATGGGGTCGGCGCTGATGGGCATCGCCCCGCCTGCATCGTCCACAGCCAGGAGATAACGCATCCAACCGGCAATAACCAGGGGAACGGCAATCAGCTGATGCAGGTCCAGCGACGCGTCAGCAACATAAGCCTTGATGGTTTCGCCAAATCGAATGGGAACTTTCTGACTGGTGTCGGTGGCAATGCGCTGCGGTGCATCTGGAATAAAGGGGTTGGGCAGACGCTGCTCGATCACTTCCCGCAGGAAAGTCTCGGGGTTCAGAATGCCGGGATCGGCCACCACCGGCAGACCTTCGACATAACCGATGCGCTCCACAAGGCGTTTCAGATCGGGATCCTGCATCTCCCGGGCAATGCTTTTGTATCCGAGCAGACATCCATAGACGGCGAGAGCGGTGTGCAACGGATTGAGACACGTGCAGACCTTCATGCGCTCGGTGAGATTCACCGTATCGCGGTCGGTCATGTATACACCGGCCTGCTCCAGCGATGGCCGGCCGTTGGGAAAACGGTCCTCAATGACCAGGTACTGTGGAACTTCGGTGTTGACGAAGGGCGCGATGTATGTGTTTCGGGATGTGACGATGGGCTGCATTCCCTCAATGCCGTCTTCCGCCAGACTGCGGGCGATCCCTTCATCCGGCCGGGGCGTAATTTTGTCGATCATGCTCCAGGGAAAGGAGACGCGCGCCTCATCCTCAAGGTACTGCACAAAACCGGCGGGAACAAATCCTCTCTCCGACCAGCCGCGCGCAATGGTCAGAACGCTGCTGCGCAGCTTTTCGCCGTTGTGACTGCAGTTGTCCATGCTCACCAGCGCAATGGGAAAGGCACCCGCCTGATAGCGGGCCAGCATCAAAGCCGTCAGGATGCTCATGGCGTGTCGCGGCCGGTCCGGACCGTTGTCCAAATCCTCCCGCACCATTTGCGTCCGTTCTCCATTCAGACCGGACAGGGCGTATCCCTTTTCCGTGATGGTAAAGCTGACCATCTGCAGACCGGGATCCGCAAAAATCGTCCGCAGCTGTCCCATCTGTCCGGCGTCGGCGGGGTCCGCCCGCAGCGCTTTGGCAACGCTGGCGACGATCTCACGGGTGGTCGTTGCGTCGGGTTTCAAGCTCACCAGGAGCGTCAGATTGTCAAAGGGCGCGTAAATGCGGTCGATGATATCGTAATCAAAGGTATCCACTGCGATAATACCACTCTGTGCCAGCCCTTTGTTCAGCAGTGTCTGCTGCAGATTGGCAATAAACCCGCGAAAAATATTGCCGGCGCCAAAATGTACCCAGACAGGATGTTTTTCTGTATGAGCCTGCATGGCACACCTGTCAAATGCGGGAAGTGTTACGCCGATTCGTTTCCAATCGTCTGCGGCACACAGACCTTTTTGGTTCAGAAGCATCGTTTCGCATTCTCTCCTTTCAGGACATTTTTTCAATGGCTTCCCAAAGACCATTGAGATAGCAGGCGCCCAGTGCGCGGTCATAAAGACCGTATCCCGGCCGGCCGGTTTCGTCCCAGATCATGCGCCCGTGATCGGGACGCACATACGTGTCCGGGCATACTTCGTGAACCGCTTTCATGATTTCGAACATGTCGAGATCGCCGGTACTGGACAAATGGGCGCTCTCGCGGAAGCAGCGATCGCTGCCCAGATGCTTGATGTTTCGGATGTGCATGGCCCCGATTCGGTCCATGTTGCCGAAATGGCGGATCATGGCCGGAATGTCGTTGGCGGTGTTGCTGCCCAGACTGCCGGTGCACAGGCAGACCGTATTGGCCGGACTGTCGTGCAGAGCAAGAATTCGGTCATAGCCGGCCTGATCGTGGGCAATGCGGGGCAGTCCGAAAATGGGCCAGCCCGGATCGTCCGGGTGACAGGCCATCCGAACGCCGGTCTCTTCGCACACGGGAATGACCGCGTCCAAAAAATATTTGAAATGTTCCAACAGGCGGAGTTCGTCGATGTTTTGATACAGAGACATCACATGTTCCAGATCCGCCAGGCGCTTGGGCTCCCATCCGGGCAAGGTGAATCCGTTGGACTGTTCCGCCGTGCGGCGTACAATGTCCATGGGGGTCATGTCCCCCAGCTCTTTTTCGTCAAAATAAAGACTGTTGGACCCATCTTCGGGAATCGTGCGCGCAAGATCCGTGCGCAGCCAGTCCAGCACAGGCATAAAATTGTAGATAATGACTTTGACACCGTATTTCGCCAGATTGCGGATGGTGATCCGGTAGTTTTCAATGTACAGATCCCGGGATGGCAAGCCGAGTTTGATGTCCTCGTGCACATTGACGCTCTCAATGACTTCGCATTCCAATCCGGCGGCATGTACCTTTTCAATGTAAGTCCGAATCTCCTCTTCGTTCCAGACCTCCCCGGCCGCCTTGTAATCCAGCAGTCCCATAATGCCGCTCATACCGGGAATTTGCTTGATCTGTTTGAGTGTGACCGAGTCGCTGTCATCTCCATACCAGCGAAATGTCATTTTCATTGTGCTTTCCTTCTTTCTTCCGTTTGATTTTACCCAACACGGCTTTGCCTGCTCAGCAGGTTGCCATATTGTACTTCAAAATGATGTTGGTGGGAAGGGAGATTTCGTTGCGGTCGGGAAGTTGATGGTTCAACAGGTATTTGGTCATGCATTTCACGGCCAGATATCCCTGACGGTATGGGTTCTGATGCAGGACGGCATCGCAATATCCGTCAATCAAGGCCGCGCGCGTCCCGGAAGAAAGGTCGTATCCCACAACCGACAGATCTTTGCGGTCCAGCTCGCGCAATGCCTCGATGGTCCCGCAGGTACAGGTGGCATTTGTGGGAAAAATGCCGGTGATGTCCGGGTTCTCCGCAAGCAGTGTTTTGATTTCCTGGGCGACAATGTGGTCCGATTTGTAACATTGGATACTGGGCATCAGCAGGATGTTGGGAAAATCGTTCTGGATCACAGAGCAAAAACCGGAAAAACGATCCATCCAGCAGGAGCTGCCGGCAAAGTTGCCCAGAATGAGGACCTTTCCTTTTTCTCCCATGAGCTTTCCCATCAGGCTGGCGCTCATACATCCGGACTGGTAGGCGTTTGTTCCCACAAAAAACAATCGCTCGCTGGTGGGGGCATCCGTGTTGAAAGTGGCCACCGGGAGCCCTTGCGCAATCAACTGATCGATCAGAACGCCGTTTCCATTGCTTGCGCTGTTGATCAAGAGTGCATCAAAATCGTCCGGGCAGAGGGATTGCAGCAGTTCGGATTGTTCCTTTTGTTCCAGATATTCCGTGCGAAGAAGGGTCACGCGCACAGGGTGATTCTTCTGGAGCTCGCGCTCGGCGTCCAAAATGCCTGCGGTCACCCGTTCGTAAAACTCCTCGCTTTTCTGGCAATAGACGATGCCGATTCGCAATTCCTTGCGGTCGGCCATCCCATTGAATTTCTGATATCCCAGCTGCGCAGCTGTCTCCAGCACACGGGCCTTTGTCTCGGGATTGATATCTGGCTTTTCGCTCAAAGCACGGCTGACGGTTCCCACGGAAATGCCGCAGGTATGCGCAATGGTAGCGAGCGTTACTTTTTTGCTCATAAAAGGATTCTCCTTGTCCGTTTATTGGTATAAAAATCGCAAATTGCAAGAACAAGTTGGACACTGCCGGAAGATAGAGAGGAGCGGAAAATTTTCAAAAGTCACGCAGCGAATACAGCATCGAGAAAGGCATCGAATAGCTCTTCAGGAGTGCGATATCCGAGTTTCTTGCGAGGGCGTCCATTCAGTTCGTCAGCGGCGGAAAGAATATCTTCGTCGGAGAAAGCCTCAATGGAGGCTCCCTTCGGAACAAAAGCGCGGAACAGGCCGTTGTGCCGTTCGTTTTGCGGGCGCTCCCAAGATGTGTAGGGATGAGCAAAGAAAGCTTGGGTTCCCCATTGTTCCACTTGAGCGAAGTCGGCAAACTCGCTGCCATTGTCGACTGTAATGGTCTTAAAGATACGGGAGAAGTTTTCGCCGTATTCATCGTGCAGCGCGGTCATGAGACCCATCACAGCTTCGCTGGTCTTGCCGGGAATACGGAACGCCAGGTAGGTTTCTGTCTTCTTTTCCAGTAGGGAAAACACCACTGATTCTTGTCCGGCGCGCTTACCGACCACGGTATCGCCCTCCCAGTGTCCTTCTTCAAGACGAAGACAAGCAATCTCCGGACGGGTCGAAATACTCGCGCCGTAGTGCCGTTTGTTCGCCATTTCACGATGCTTTGTTGCCTTTCGTTTCAATGCTTCAGGCAATTCTGTGGGTTTAATGGACACGTCTCCACGCCACACCATAAAGTCTGGTGGAAGCAGTCTCGGAATACCACCGTATCTTTGGCTTTTACCCCGCCACAATTCTGGCAGACCGTGCCTATCCCAACCGGGAGAATAAGCTGTGGTGCACCGCACACGGGATACGACTTTCGGGGCCACGGCTGGGACGGAAGTCAATAACCGAGAAAGCATCGGAGAGCAAGCAAATCTATCAGGACGGTTGTGAACGAGTGGCAATTGAAGGAGAATTCGGTGTTGTCAAGCGGCGGTACGGGTTGGACAGGATTATGTGCCGCCAGCCAGACACATCCATGACCTCTATTGCCATGGGTTTCTTTGCCGCAAATATGGAGCGCAAACTGCGTCTCCTTTTTGCGCCTCTGAATGAGTGGTCTCTCGACTACGATTTTGATTTGGGTGAAATCATCCTTTTTCCGGTTATTGATGAAATAGCAGTCATTCAGTAAGCTCTACTTAGGGCAGTCCATAGTGATTGCTCTCCTTTGGTGAATGTTATCTTTTCAACTCCATTCTACCACCGGGCAAATCACTATGGATTTCTTTTATCTGTCCAACTTGATTTTACAATCAACCTTGGTATAAAAATCAATCGATTCCCTTGAGAAGGGATCGCATGTTACTCTTTTACGTTATATATATAGTATTTTACGGTAATTTGTCAACGTTTTTGAAAAAATTACGAAAAACTTTTTGGATATTTTACACTTATGCTATTTTCAATAAGAAACATTTGTGCATTTTATTGAAATTAAATCCACATATCGAAAATCTTATTGACTTTCTAACGGGAATATGATAAAAAATATTCAAGCAGCTACAGTAATATAACGTTAAAATTTAAATAAATTCCGTTATTAATATTTAAGATATCAAAAAAATGACGACGAAAATGAAATAAAAACGAAAAAGACAACCACATCATATCACACAAAACGCTTTGCGGGCAATGCACACAGAAAGGATTTGCGGTTATGCAACCGTATTTTGTTGGAGGTGCCGAAATTGCAGGAAAACAACATTTTATTGAAAGTGCGTGGAGTCAAAAAGAGCTTTGGACATCTGGAAGTTTTAAAAGGAATTGACTTGGATGTAAAGCGGGGAGAAGTGATTGTAATCATCGGCCCGTCCGGCACCGGGAAATCCACTTTTTTGCGCTGCCTGAACGGTTTGGAACAGCCGACCAGCGGCCAGATCAATATGGCGGTTTCCCTGGAAAAGGGAAAAGAACCGGTTTTTGTCGATCTGTGCGGAAAGGCGAAATCCGAAAAGGTGCTGCGGAAAAAGGCGATGGATGAAATCGGAATGGTGTTTCAGAACTTCAATCTTTTCATCAATCACACCATTTTGGGAAACATGACCCTCGCCCTGAAGACCAACACGAACAAGACCCCACAAGAGCGGGAGGAAATCGCCATGCGCCTTTTGGAGCGCGTGGGCCTGCCGGAAAAGCGGGATGCTTATCCGGCGCAGCTGTCCGGCGGCCAGCAACAGCGGGTAGCCATTGCGCGTGCGCTGGCCATGAATCCGCAGTTGATGCTTTTTGACGAGCCGACTTCCGCCTTGGATCCGGAGATGATCGGCGAAGTGCTGGACGTAATGAAGGAACTGGCGGCTGAAGGCATGACGATGATCATCGTTTCTCACGAAATGGGATTTGCCCGGGAAGTTGCCGACCGGGTGCTCTTTTTCGACGGCGGCTACATTCTGGAGCAAAATACGCCTGCGGAACTGTTCAACAATCCGCAGCAGGAGCGCACCAAAGACTTTTTGTCCAAAGTCCTTTAAACAGCCGACGGGGAGGGCCCAAAAATGGAGAGTCAAATTCAGACGGTTTTGTCAAACGCGCACTATGTGCGCTATTCCTTTGCATATTTTCTGCGCAGTCAGGAACAGTTGGGGTTGAAACGTTTCTCCCTCTATGGCAGCACTCCGCATCTGTTCATCGATCACCGCGATTTTTCAGAAGTAGAGGCGCTTGCCTGCCTCCTTGCACAAAAGGGATTTTCCATTTCCGCCTTTCTTCCCGCCAATTACGGCTACTCGCTCTTTGCACAGCAGGAGACCGAGCATTTTGCAGTCTCGCTGGAATATTACAAAAATTGTGTGCGCGCGGCCAAACGGCTGGGAGCGCAGGTGATGTGCCTGCGTCCGCAAAATGGTCTGCTGAGTGAGGACCCGGGTGTAAGAATGGCAAATTGCATTGCAATGATGAAGGGCATTCTGAAGCTCGCAGAATCGGAACACATGCCCGTTGCGCTGGGAACGGCTCTGCCGGCTTCGGCTGCCGCACTGCATACGGCGGCAGAACTGCAGAGTCTGCTGCGTGCAGTGGACAGTCCTCTGCTTGGCGTCCTCCTGGATACATATGTGATGAGCGAACGAAACGAAAGGGTGGAGGAGTGGTCACAGCGATTCGGAAAACGGCTGTATCACGTGCTGTTTTGTGACGGAAGAGCTGGAGGATACCGTATTCCAGGCCGGGGAATCCATCCCATGCAGCGATATTACCGCCAACTCCTGGAGGCGGGTTATCACGGCGACGCAACCTGTTTTTTGGGCGGACGCACCTATTTGCAGGAGCCGGACAAGGCCGATAAACAGACCATGCAGCAGATTCTTCCGAAAGAAGGTGCCGGTCAATGAGACGTTTGAAATGCAACCAGTTTGCCGGTGTAAATCAGCATTACCAGAACTTTCGGTTCGAGGAATATCTGGACAATATGGTGCGCTGTGGCATTGAGAGTTTGGAGATGTGGTGTGGCGCCCCGCATTTTATTTTGGACGCATACCACATTTCGGATCCTTCCTCACTTCGGCGCATGGCCTCAGAACGCGGATTGAAGTTTGTCTCTCTCACCACGCCCAGTATGCAGTGGCAACACCAATTTGCTGCCCCGGGAAAAGAGCGCCAGAAGCTGGCGGTTGCCTATTATAAAAATGGAGTCAGAGTGGCCGCGGAGCTGGGTTGTTCGATCCTATCCATCAATTCCGGATGGGGCTACCTGGATGAGTCCAAAAGCGAGGGAATGAAGCGGTCGATGGACGCCGTCGCACAGGTGGCGGACTTTGCGCAGAGCTGCGGTGTAACTTTGGCACTGGAGACGCTCCAGCCATTGGAGAGCAATCTGGTTCTTTCATTGGAAGATGCAAAAGCGTATTTGGAACAGCTGCGTCATCCGGCCGTAAAAGTGATGATAGACCTGGTGGCCATCGGCGTCGCCGGTGAAACGGTGGAGCAGTGGTTTGAGGCCTTCGGCGAAAATCTGGCGCATTGCCACCTGGCAGATGGGGCGCCCTCCGGGCATCGTGTGTTTGGCGAAGGGGAATACCCTCTGGTCCAAATACTGCAGACGTTTGAACGTTACGATTACAAGGGTACGTTCAACATGGAATTGGGAGGCCAATACCTGGCGGATCCCTTTTCGGCCGATCAACGGAATATGGCGGCGATCCGCCGCTTCTTGGAAGATTAAAGCTGTCTTTTGGTAGGCGGTGCTGCCTATACAATATTATTTTTCAAAAAAGTGGAGGTAGATGACGTATGTTAGTGGCCAGAAAAGAGGATCTTGTCGGAGCATTTGATGAAAATGGGTTGTCCCGGGTGGAAATTCTTCCGGGGGCAGCTCCCTGCATGAAGGCCTACAAATGCATATTGAAAGCCGGTTGTTCCTGGAAACCGGAGCTCTACGCATACAAGGACAAAACACAGTTTTTTGCTTTTATTACGGCGACAGGGTATGTCACCACCGAGTCCCAGTGCTGGCAGATTGCGGGCCCGGCCAATTTTGTGCCCAATTACGACGAGGAGACGTTTACCATTTTTGCAGGCAAAAAGGATTTGGAATTTTACCATTTTGTCGGGGAGATGGATCAACACGATATTGAGCGCATGGACTACATCCACATGGAACTGCCCCGTTTCCGCCTGTTCAAAGACGCATGGCGGTATGTGGAGGGGTTCAACACCAGCATCGCCTCTACCTGTCAGTCCCACCACGTGATGGAACACCGCTTTTTGGGACGGTATTCCATGGGTTGGAACGTGGGCGCCGGTCCCTCCGTCATCGGAACCCATATCCATCCGGATCTGGACCAGTGGTACATCATCCTGCCGGGAGGAAGCATGACCTATACCGCAGACGGCGAGTCCACACATGTGTCCGAAGGCGATGTCACTTATACGGGTATGAATACGCCGCATGGGTCCGAAATTGCCGCGGATGAAAAAATCAATTATTTCTGGGTCGAATGCGCCATCAACGGCTATGCAAGCTGACTTGCAGGGCAATTTTGTTCCTGGCGTGAACAAATTTTACAAAATCAGCAAAAAGGAGAGATGAAGATGAAAAAAGCACTTGCACTGTTCTTGTCACTGGCAATGATTCTGGGCCTGGCTGCATGTTCCAGCACCAGCAGTTCTTCCGCAGGGGCCAGTTCCGCTGCCGCCGAAGAGCCAGCCAGTTCCGCTCCCGTCTCACAGGAGACTGCCGAATCCGATGACTTCCAGGCCGCCTTGGACGATATTCTGGCCAATGCCACCGACGATTCTCTCCAGAGAGTGCTGGATGCAGGCGTGCTCACCTGCGGCTGTGAAGGAAACTGGATTCCGTTCTTGTACTATTCCGAAGAAGATCCGGATTATCTGACGGGTTTTGATGCCGAGGTGGCAAGATGTGTGGCGGACAAGCTCGGCGTGGACATCAAGTTTGACGTTGCCTCTCAGTTTGACGGCATTCTGGCCGGTCTGCAGTCAAAGCGCTATGACATCATCACCGAAGGCCTGAAAAAATCCACAGTGGATCCCTTTGAAGGATTGACCACTTCGACGTTGTATCACCAGGATATGCCCATCGTCATCGTAGCGGCGGACAATACCGACATCGTGGACATCGCTTCCATGAACGGCAAAAAAGCAGGTAACTCCACCACCTCTTCCTACGGTAAGATCGCGTTTAACGCGGGCTGCGAGTGCAACCCCGATCTGGACTTTGCCATGGCGATCCAGGGCATTCTGAACGGAACCATTGATTTGACGGTCAACTCCATGGTGGTTTATGAGACTTATCTGGAAACCTATCCCGAAGCGGCCGATAAGCTGAAGATTGCATTTGTCTATGAGGCCGAAAATCCCGAGGATCTCCAGGGCGGCATCACAGTGCGCACAGAAGACGCATCTTTGAAGGAAGCAATTGACCTGGCGCTGACGGATCTGCTGGAAGATGGCACCATCATGGCGCTGTCCGATGAATTTATGGGAGAGGCATACACCGAGCAGTCTCCCGTTTTCGATCCGTATCGCTGAAATGTACTTGCAGGAAGGGGAGCGCAGGCTCCCCTTCTTGTGAGAAAAATACAATGAGTGGATGGGGGCGATTCCTATTTTAGAAACAAATCCTGTCAAGATCGCGGAACTGATGGGGAACGCGTTGTGGCCAATGCTCAAGGCATGTATCCTGACGACGATTCCTCTTTCCATCATTGCGTTCATCCTGGGAATTATAGTCGCGTTCATTGTGGCGTTGATGCGGCTGTCAAACTCGAAGGTGTTGCAGGCGATCGCCAAATTTTACGTGTGGATCATCCGCGGTACGCCGCTTCTGGTCCAGTTGTTCATCATTTTCTACGGATTGCCACAGTTCGGCATTGTCCTGAGTCCTTTCGTCTCGGCGTCCGTGGGCCTGATCATCAGTCAGGGCGCCTACAACTCCGAAGTCATCCGCGCCGCAATCGCAGCGGTGCCCAAAGGCCAGTGGGAAGCCGCCCATGCGCTCAACATCAGCCGGGCGCAGACAATCCGCTACATCATTATCCCGCAGGCGGCTCTGATCGCGGTGCCGTCCGTCGGAAACTATTTCATCAGCCTCACCAAAGACACCTCTCTGTGCGCAGTGCTCACCGTAAAGGAGATTTTCCAGGTGGCGCGTGCACAGGTGGCAAACAATTTTCAGCCTCTTTGGATGTATGTGGAAGCAGGTCTCATCTATCTGCTTTTGTGCACGGTCCTGACGTTCCTGCAAGGAGCGCTGGAAAAATATCTTGGAAAACACAACGCGGTGTTGGCCGCTGCGAACAATGCTGCAAAGAAATCCTGAAACATGGCGCCACGGCCGTCTGATGGGCGTGTTTTATGTGATTCTGGCCGCGGTGCTCAATGGTTTCTTGCCGTTGATGATCACAATCGTCTATGAATCGGGCGGCCATTTTACCAACATCATGTTTTACAAAGGAATTTTCGTGGTACCGGCGGCCTGGATGCTGTGCAGACTGCGCAGAATTTCATTGCGCGTAACTCTTCGGCAGAATCTCTCCTGCATGACCATCGCACTGTTTCAGTTCCTGACGTCCGTGCTGCTCTATTCCTCTTATACCATGATTTCCACAGGCATGGCCACAACACTGCATTTTATGTATCCCGTTTTTGTAATGTTGCTGTGCGTGGTGCTGTTCCGAAAACATCCGCATGTGCGTGAATGGATGATTCTGGCGCTGTGCGTGACCGGCGTGATCCTGTTTTGCAACGTCCAGACAGGAAAGCAGAATTTATCCGGGATTTTTGTCGCGTTGCTGTCCGGACTGGTTTATTCCGGTTACATTCTGACCATTGACAAAAGCTCTGCGGCAGGCCTGTCCTCGCTGGTGTTCATGTTTTATGTGTTTTTGTACAACGGACTGTTCTCCGGAAGCGTCAGCCTCTTGGCCGGCACGTTGACCGGCCTGTCTCTCAGCGGGTGGATCGCCATGGCGATCTCTGCGCTGGCGGCCGGAATCGTCGCAGTGGCATATCAGCGTGGCATCGTGGCCACAGGTGCCTGTACGGCTTCCATCCTCAGCGTGGCAGAACCCATGGTCAGCGTTCTGGTGGGGGTGTTCTTTTTGGGCGAAGCGTTTACACTGCGCTCCGGTTTTGGAACACTTTGTGTCGTGGCGGCGGTCGTTTTGTCCGCTTTGAACAGAGGAGACGAAGATTAAACCGCAGAGAAAACAGCAAAAATGTCGTTTTTTATTATATTCTTTTGGCGCAATAAAATCAAACCAGGAAAGAGAAAGGGTGAATCATCTTTTTCCTGTGGATGGTTGAATCGTAAAGAAAGATGGTGGAAAAATGTCGATTGCAATTGTAAGAAAAGAGGAAATGGTTCCTCAGTACAACGCTGAAGGGTATGCGCGCATAGAGTTGCTGCCGGGTTCTTTTCCCGGTGTGTACAACTATAAATGCTTTTTAAAGGCCGGCTGCGATGTGCGGCCGGAAAAATATGCCGACAAAACAGCGGTTTATTGTTTTACATCGGGGAAAGGGTATGTCAACACCGTGAAATTTGCCCGCAACATTACAGAGCTGGCGTTCTTCGTTCCGGATTTTGACAACAGCGATTTCTCCATTCATGCCATTGAGGATATGGAATTTTTGTGCCTGGTCCTGGATATGACGGAAGGCGATTTGAAAAATTACGCGGCATGCCACACCACGTTGCCAATCTTTCGTTCATTTTGCGAATGCCATGAATACACCCAGGACTGCAAAGGTCCGCACACCCGCAGCTGGCAGGTGCTTCATTCAGGGGAAGTGGGCCGCAATTTGATGGGCGTGGTAAAAGCCGTTGGGGAAGGCACCGTTGAGAAAGGGCATCCCGCGGTGGACCAGTGGAACTTCGGCCTGGACAATGCCGATTTTACGCTGACAATCGAAAATGAGAGCGTACCCCATTATGCGGGCGACTGGAGTTTTGTACCGGCGGGCCTGGACCATTCGCTGACTGCCGAACCGGGCAAGGAAGTAGCCTATATCTGGTTTGAGCGTTTTGTAAAAGAACGGGAAGCCTGACCGTTCGATTGCCCGGAAAGAGCTCCTCTTGGAAAGCCGGGATTGCGTAAGAAAATGACACGCGGCTGCATCAAAAGGCCTCCCTTTCCGGTGTGAGCAGTTGCGTCCCGGAAATTTAAATCGAAACAAACAGAGCGGTCCTGCAAGCTTTTTGCTTGCGGGACCGCTCTGCCCGTTTTCTGCGGCAAAGACCACAATCCGCGTTTTTGCGTCACTCCGGAAAAAGAGATCTCCTCTTTTGTGACTGGCAGTTCTTACAAAAAGTTTTGTCGGTTTTATGGATTGATAAATAATGTCTACTGAACAAGTGCCCAATTTTTGTTCTGAGCGAGAATCTCCAGAAGATATGTGAGCATTCTCAAAAGGGCGCGCTGAATCTTGCGGAGATTCAGCACCAGAACGGACATGGCGATCACATGGGCCGCAGTCTCCCGCAGCTTTGCGGTGACCAGCCCCATGCCACATTTTCGCTTCGCCAGACTGAATCTGCGCTCCACTTCCACGCGCTCGCACTCATCCCGATAGTCCTGAGCCTTGTCTCTGGTTTCACCCTTTTTAGGCCGTCCCAGAGCTGGGCCGGAAAGACGGATCCCACGCGCCTTGCAATAGCTGAGATTCTCCCGGTTTCGGTAGATTTTGTCCGCCAAGGTCCGGCTGGGGTAATGCCCCTCTCGCACTCGGAACCGCTCTGCCATTTCCTGCAGATTTCCTGCCTCATTGTAGGCGTCAAAAGAACAGCACTCCAGCCGTGTCCATCCGTCAACGACACTGATGTCCAGTTTCGCGCCAAACTCCACCGGCTTTCCCGCTTTTCCCCGCACAATGGGCCGAACGAAGGGCTGGCTCACACTGACGATCCGGTCAGGCACACTGTGGGTACGGTTGTCGTACATGTACTTCTGCTGCTCATAGACGGCGCGGATCGTGCCCAAACGCTCCGCCTGGCGAGGGGGCAGATTTTTTCCGAGGGACAGTTTGCCATCGATGGCATTCAGGTCACGCCGGAGGTAAGTCAGCTGCTTTCCAATGGCTTTGCGGGTCATTTTCGCGGTGTGTTTACGGCATCTTGTGTATTTCAGGTAATCTTTCCGGGCGCGTTTGCGGTAGGTTCGAGGCTTCTTTCCGTCCGCGGGATCATGAAGAACATCCAAAAGCTTTTCAGCGTTTTCTCTGGCCTCATTGAGCAGAGAAACATCCTGAGGATATCGGATATTGGACGGCGCGCAGGTGGCGTCCACGATCATAGTACCGTTGTTTCCACCAGTTCCCGGCTGGTCGTCAGAATCATCGTCATCCTTGGATTCGGCTTCTTTGACCTGACGCTCCTTTGCGTCCCGCACGATCATCTCATTGATCTCACCCAGTACTTCCGGCGTCAGGCGCTTGCGGAAATACACCATCAAAGACGGGTCAAAGGGCAGCTTTTCGTCATCATAGCCAGGATACCCGCAGAAATATTGAAGATATGGGTTCTCCTGAATCTGAAGCGCGGTTTCCTCGTCAGAATAGCCATACTCCGCCTGAATGATGCAGGCTCCCAAGGCCAGACGCAGTGGCTTGGCCACATTGCCTTTCCGGTTTGTGAATAGGGCGGCGTAGCGTTTCTCGATCTCCGGCCATGGGATCGTCTGGGCTTTCTTTACCCAACGGTTGCTTTCCTTCAGATTCATGCCCACCGGCTGTCTGAAATCCGCTAAGCTGATTTGGCCATTGCTGTAACGATACATGGTTGCCCTCCAGGTGCAAGGTTTTTGCTGGATTTTTGCCATTTTCCGTGTTTCAATTATACGTAACCGCTCCATAATCCCCCGTACAGGAAAGGTTAAAAATGCCAATATCACCTAGCAGCCAGCAACCGATAGAACGTGCTCCTGCTGACTCCCATTTTTCGCATCGCCTGTGTAGCGGTCAGTAATCCCTTATGGTATTCCTCCAGCACAGGCTGCAGCCCGGCCCGGTCGATGGGCTTGCGGCCCTTGTACTTGCCGGCCTGCTTTGCCACGGCAATGCCCTCCCTCTGCCGCTGGAGGATGTATTCACGCTCCAGCTCCGCCACGGCTGCAAACACTGTCAGCATAAATTTACCCGTCGGCGTCCCGGTGTCGATCGCTTCTTTTTTGCTGATGAACCCGACGCCTTTGGCCGTCAGCTTTTCCATCAGCTCCAGCAGATCTTTTGTGTTCCGGGCAAAGCGGCTGATGCTCTCCACCACGATGGTATCGCCCTGCCGGGCAAAGGCCAGCATCTCATTCAACTGCGGCCTGTTCACGTTTTTGCCGCTGGCCTTATCCACAAATACTTTCTCAGCCCCTAACTCCTGCATCAATACTTCCTGCCTCGCAGCATTCTGCTCGGCTGTACTGACCCGGACGTATCCTATCAGCATAATCTGTCCCTCCTACATGTTTGAAAATAAAGGCATGATAAGCCGGCGTCACCCAGGCATCGTCCGGCGCTTTCAAAACATTCCCTGTCAACGGTTCGGAAAGCGAATCTCCGATCACGACATAGCCCGGACACCCGGCCAGCGACAATTGAACATAGGCCATCAGCCCGATGCCGGTTTCGATGTCCTGCCCTACAAACAACACGTTGCTTTCAACCCCGATTTTCTGCTGGCGCAAACAGTTCGCCCCAGCAAGCAGCATGACCCCAGACCCGCATGCTGGATCATTGACCGTGATATACCCCTTCCGCTTTATCTCCGCACCGGCTGTCCCAAGCGTGATCCGGCTCATCATATCGGCCACATCATATGGTGTAAAATACTGGCCCCTTCGAGGATTGCCCAACCGTTCCGCCATATAGAATCCGCCAAGAAAATCCTGTTCCGGATTACGGGCCATATCGGCAGCCACGATCGCCAGCATCTCCGCGATCCGCTCCTGCTCATCCCTTGTATATT
Organism: Ruthenibacterium sp.; assembly: GCF_017421385.1. Classification (NCBI taxonomy): domain Bacteria; kingdom Bacillati; phylum Bacillota; class Clostridia; order Eubacteriales; family Oscillospiraceae; genus Ruthenibacterium; species Ruthenibacterium sp. Next base: position 48,180 of record NZ_JAFOIN010000011.1, read on the forward strand.
TCTGAATAATTGCGAGGTAAGCATCCTCGATTTTTTGTTTGTAATGGACGCGGTTGTTGATTGCCGCTGCCCATAGGAACACAATGTCCCTCCATACCTCCGCGCGGTCTCTCGTAACGCTCATACTATAGAATAAACTGGCAAATTCTTTTTTCATTGTCTGCGCATCCTCCCAGCCATGCCCCGGCCATCTTTTTCCGTTATCATTGAGTTCAATACCTTACATCCTGTAAAAAAGAAAGCCCAAACCACTGGGCTTTCTTTTTGCTTTCAGTATTCCATTGGCGCGTAAATCTCTTCCATCAGGGTCCTGTAGAACAGGCTGGGGCTGTTCAGCATCGCCTCGATCTCCTCCTCACAGAAGCCCTCCTCCAGCAGCATGAGGATATCATCCTCGATGAATCCCATATTGCAGGCTGTTTCCAGCAGCCCGTCCAGCGGCGTCCGCGTGTCGTCCGTGAGAATGCGGTTTTGCTTTGGCTCGAAAAAATAGTAATCGCCGCAGTTCCACCAGCGCAGACGTTTGTTGAGGTTGGTGGTATCGAACCGGCTCATCTGCAGCCGTCCGTCCGGGCGGATACAGAGGATATCACCCTCGGATATGCCGATGATCTCCTTACTGCCGGAAAGGAATCTGCATCGATTTAGGGCCTCTTTCAAAATATCCGCTGTGCTCGCATAACAGAGCAGCCCGTTTTCAAAGCGGTAGATGCACAGCGGGCTGTTTCCTTTTATGAGATAAAGGTTGTTGAACTGGTCCAGGACGGACAGCGAGAAGGTCCCCTCCAACAGTGACGCGGCATTTCCGATGGTCTCTGCATCCAGCCGTCCGTCCTGCTCCAGAAGTTGTACGGCCACATAGCTGTCCGTCCGGATATTGGTTTTGGGCAAATGATACCGCTCTTTCAGTTCATCGTCGTTGTGCAGCACACCGTTATGTGCCAGTGCAAAGCGTGTCTGGCCGGATACGCCGGGGAAGGGATGGTTGTTCGGGTTGAATGTGCCATCCCCCTGCGTTGTCATCCGGGTGTGTCCCATTACGGCAGTCGTATGGAGCGGGACCAGCCAGGTCATCTCATGGGCTGGCCTGGGGCGCTTGTAGATGCGTAAGGACTGCCCCTGTACGTATGCGATACCGGAGGCGTCTGTCCCGCGCTGCTCGCTTGCCGTGGCGAGAGCGGTTGTCAGCCTGCGTATCTGCTTCTGTGTGAGCGTATGCTCCGGGTCGCTGAATCCAAACAATCCGCACATGGCTTACACCTCGCATTCCGCAGAAACAGGGGCGTTGATATACAGGCGGAGCTCTTTTAAGTACTGTACCAGCTCGGGATAGCGCTGAGGATCGATGCCAAGCATGATATCGCTCCAGGACAGTGCCTGCAGACGTTCTTCAGACAAAGAAACCGCCACATTGCACAGCTTCTCAACCAGCTGCAATGTGGCGATTAATGTATTGTATTTCAGCGTACCCCGGAAGATCCGGAATTCGATGGTATCGGTGTTCGTGAGGTTCACGCAGGTATACCGGCCCTGGTATGCTTTCTTGGCATGCTCCATGATCTCGCGCCCGGTATCCTTGTATCCGTATCTTGCGGCCCATTGGGCCACCTGCCGCTGTGTGCGCCGGGAGAACCGCAGCAGCTCCTGCCAGAACCGCTCGAACAGATACAGGACGTGGCCGATCTTTTCATCCTGCTCTGCCTGCGCAGCTCCGAAAAATGTACGGTTCACATGCACGTGCAGCCCGCAGGTCGAGCTTTGGTGGGAATAGTAACCGAGTGCTTTGAATTTTTCCAATGCTTCCCTCCACGGGACTTCATGCATGTGGGCCTCCAGCGTACAGGGATGGGTGACAAGCTCCAATCCATCGTCGAGGCTGCCGTCGGATTTGATGTATCCGAACTCGCCCGTCTGGTTGAAGATGCTGAGGATCTTTTTGGCCTTGGCGGGATCCTTTCCTCCGTCATCCACCTCCAGCTCCACCCCCATGTACATGGGAGCATTCCCGTGAAAGATCGGCACGGGTTTATAGCCGTAGCAATGGATGGTCTCGCCGCACTCGTGATAGCAGGCTGAACAATAGGGAGTTTCCTCATCTTCGTCCTCATCCTGGTAGTATGCTGCGGAAAAGGAGATCAGTCTGCCGCATTGGCTGCAGCGCGTATAGTGATTGGTATAGCATGCCTCACACAACGCGGTATCACTGTCTCCAAAATCGTTTTCACGCCAAATGCGTTCGCCGCAGTAACTGCATTCCACGGTGTCCGTTTCGGCGCAGGATGGACAAACCGCCTCCCCCGCTACATGGTATGCTTCTTCCGGGCGGACCTCTGCTCCGCACTGGATACATATTTCGTGTTCCATTCTTTTTCCTACTCCTTTACGATTCATTGTTGTTGACAAAACAGTCAGCAAAAGCCATCAGCACAGTGACTGCAAAAGCCAGTATCGTGCTGATGGTTTTCTTCGTTAAGGTAGGAATAGCCGAATCTTACCCATAGGCTCATCTCCTTTTTTTATTATTCGTGGAGATGATATGTTTTTGAGATTGGTGCTGTTACGGCTACATATTACGTTCAACAAACCGAATTAAGTCGCTTTTGCAAATGCGCCAAGCGCCGCCAACTTTAGATGCGGGCAGTTTTCCGCTTTGCAGCAGGCGGTATACTGTGTTGGGATGCAGGTCGAGCAGTTCGCTGACTTCTGCGGGTCGAATAACAATGCGTAGGTCATCCAGATCATCTTTTACTTCATCTGTATCGATTGAATAAAATAGGCTCATGTTACGGCAACCTCCTTGGTGTTTTAGGTGAAAATTCTATTTATGGGACTGTTTCACAAATTTCCACCAGATTTACCATGGAGGAGGGAAAATAAAATAGGCTGAAATCCCCACATGCCCTATACAGGCACTTGAGTGGATTTCAGCCTTTTTTTACGTTTCTGTGAGCCCCATAATTACATGAGCACATAAGAGACAAATCAGCGGGTAATCAATATTTAAAGGGTTTGTTTCGTGGCTCTCCAGAAATAGTAAGATGCTGACCATATAAAAGAGCAGTCAGAGCGCCCACTGTACCTTGAGAAAAACCGCTCATTGTGGTATAATTTAGCGTGTTGCACTGGCTCTTTTTCTGCAACTGGAAAAGGGGTCAATATTATGGGCAAAAATCTGAAAGGCAAAGAATGCGGGAAAGGCATTTGCCAGCGAAAGGATGGTCAATACTACGCAAGGTTTGTAAACAGGAGTGGAAAACGCCAGGATGGCTATTTCGCCACCCTCCCAGAAGCACGGAATTGGTTGGAGGATGCCCGCTATCAAGATAAGCACGGAAAGGTGCTTACCTCCCCGGACATGACGGTAACTGAGTGGTTTCAGTTTTGGCAAGCAGAACTCCTGCAGGGCCTTTCCCCCAATACCAAGCGCAATTACAGGGATCGCTTTGAACTCAACATCAAACCCATCATTGGTGATATGCGGCTGGTCGATGTAAAGCCCATGCACTGCAAAATCGTGTTGAATCGCATGGAGGCAAAATATGCCGGTTCCACGATCCGGCAGGCATATATCGCCATGGGCAGTATGTTCAAATCGGCCAAGATGAACCAAATGATTGATTCCCACCCGATGGATGGAGTGCGATACACAAAACCCGTGCGGGCCGTGGATGATATCCACTATCTTACGGTTGAAGAACAGGAGAAATTTTTAGACGCTGCCCGAAGCTCTCACAATTTCTACCAATACGCACTCATTCTGGAAACTGGCCTACGCACAGGCGAGATGATTGGGTTGACCTGGGACGCCATCGACTGGGAAAAACGGACTCTAACTGTCAATAAAACGCTTGAGTTCAGGCACAATCAAAAAGATTGGCGAGCCGGGCCACCTAAAACCGTGTCCAGCTATCGAACCATCCCTTTGACCACCCGTGCATACGATATTCTGAAAGCCGTCTATGCCACCCGGGATTTCCGCAAGCAGTCGCCGATGTTATCCCAGACTTTAACTTACATTGATCGGCGAACCGGGAAGGAAATGACATTTTTCTTGGGAGATCTGGTTTTTCTGAATTATCGAACTGGCGAACCTTCAAAAAACAGCAGTTATGATACCCACCTCTATAAACTCTGCGATGAGAACGGAATTGAACGATTCTGCATGCACGCTCTTCGCCATACCTATGCCACCCGGGCCATCGAGCGCGGGATGCCGCCCAAGACACTCCAGAAACTTTTGGGCCATGCAAGCATCAAGACTACCATGGATCGGTATGTTCATGTAACGGATGAATCCCTGGTAGCAGGTGTCCGGCAATTTGAGCAAGGTCAGCAGACAATTACCCCCTCAGAACAGGGTGAGAGGAATGGGAACAGCAAAAACCCTGACAGCGCGGCCTAAAAAAGCGAAAAATGGTGTAAAAATGGTGTAGAAACACTCGCCAGAAAATCGCAAAACCGCGTAACTAAGCCAAAAATTAAGGAGATAGATCGAACTATGAAATTAGGAATCGTAGGCCTGCCGAACGTCGGCAAGAGCACGCTGTTCAACGCCATCACCAGCACCAAAAATGCCGCTGCGGCGAACTATCCGTTCTGCACCATCGACCCGAATACCGGCGTCGTGCCCGTGCCGGACGCCCGGCTGGACAAGCTGGCTGAAATTTGGGATACCAATAAAAAAACGCCCGCCATCGTGGAATTTGTGGACATCGCCGGTTTGGTGAAGGGTGCGTCCAAAGGCGAGGGACTGGGCAATAAATTTTTGGGCAACATCCGCGAATGCGACGCCATCGTGCATGTGGTGCGCTGCTTTGAAGGCACGGACATTGTGCATGTGGAAGGCAATGTGGACCCGGTGCGGGACATTGAGACCATTGATACAGAGCTGATCCTGAGCGACCTGGAGGTCGTTTCCAACCGTGCGGCGCGTATGGCCAAGGCGGGCAAGACCGGAGACAAAAAGGCGCTGGCCAGCGCCGCATGGCTGAGCGCGCTGGAGGAGCATCTGGGCGCGGGCAAAAATGCGCGCACCTTCCCGCTGGACGAGGCCGACGAGGACCAGGTGCTGCAGATGCGCGAAATGGGCCTGTTGACGGCAAAGCCTGTCATCTATGCGGCCAATATGAGCGAGGACGATCTGATGGAGGGAATGCTGGGCAATCCGCATTACCAGACCGTGAAAAAGCTGGCCCTGGACGAAGGCGCGGAGTGCATCCCCATTTGTGCCAAAACCGAGGAGGATATCGCGGATTACACGCCCGAGGAGAAAAAGGAATTCCTGGCGGAGATGGGCATTGAGGCCACGGGCCTGGACAACCTCATCAAGGCCAGCTACGGCCTGCTGGGACTTATCAGCTTTTTGACGGACGGTAAAAAGGAATGCCGCGCCTGGACCATCCGCCGCGGTACCAAGGCCCCTCAGGCCGCAGGGAAGATCCATTCCGATTTTGAGCGCGGCTTCATCCGCGCCAGCGTGGTGAAATACGACGACCTCGCCGCCTGCGGTTACAGCATGGCCAACGTGAAGGCCAAGGGCCTGCAGCGCACCGAGGGCAAGGAATATGTGGTGCAGGACGGGGACATCATTGAGTTCCTGTTCAATGTGTGAGGAGGCACCGCTATGGAAAAGATCATCGGCCTGATGGGTGCCATGCGGGAAGAAATTGCGCTTTTGTGTGAGCGTATGACAGACAAGGGGGAGGAAACCGTTGCGGGCGTGACGTTTTACACAGGCCTGCTGCAGGGACGCCGTGTGGCGCTTTGCTGCGCGGGCATCGGCAAGGTAAACGCGGCCTGCGCGGCGCAGCTTCTCATTGCAAGATTCGGCGCAAAAGCGCTGGTATTTTCGGGCATTGCGGGCAATATGACGGATAAGATCGGCGTGGGCGACGTTGTCATCGGCGGCACGCTGGTGTACCATGACGCAGACCGTGAAATGATTTCAGATACGTTCCCGTATTTGAAGGAGTTTGCGGCAGACCCTGTGCTTGTGGCCGCCGCCGAGCAGGCCTGCACGGATGCGGGCGTAAAATATATTGTCGGCAAGATCGCCACAGGCGACACCTTTGTGGGCGACAGCGCCACCAAAAACGCCATTGCGGCTGATTGTGCGCCGGACTGTGTGGAGATGGAGGGCGCGGCCGTGGCCCACGTGGCGGCAAAATACGGTGTTCCCTGCGTGGTGTTGCGCGCCATGAGCGACAATGCCGACGAAGAAGCTTATGACACGCTGGTGGTGAAGGAATTCGATATTACGGAATACTGCACTACGGCGGCGCGTATCTGTGAGGACCTGATTTCCCGGCTCTGAATCACGGCGTGTTTTGCGGCGGCCCGTCCGCGGCAAAACGCGCCTTTTTCAAATCTAGGTAAAAGGTTTGTATGCGGTAACATTTTCTTGTAGATAATCCGGCTTTTTTCTCGTATCATAAGCACAGGGGCAAAACGCCCCGGCTGCACGCCCGCTGTGGGCTGTGCGCAAACGACAAAGAGGTGATTCCGATGCAGTGGAAAGAAGAGAACCGCGCGCTGTTCGCCGCCTGCCTGAACGGGCTGGAGGACGAGCCAATGGTGCGCGCGATGGACGCCATTCCCCAGCATGTCAAAGGCGTCAGCTGCTATGACCATTGCCTGTTCGTGGCTTATGTGGGTTTTACGCTGTGCCGCATTTTCGGGCTGGATTACCGCGCCGCTGCCCGTGCAGGGCTGTTGCACGACCTGTATCTGCAAAAATGGGAGGAGACAGACGTCGGGCGCTTCCGGCGGCTGGTCATCCATCCGCAGCTCGCGCTGGAAAATGCGCGCGCCTTCGGCCTGTCCCCCATGGAAGAGGACATCATCGGCAAGCACATGTGGCCGCTGACCGCGCCTTTGCCCTATTATAAGGAGTCCTATATGGTGAGCCTGGCGGATAAGATCTGCGCCACATTGGAGATGGCCCATCTATATGGCCTCTTGGGCGTGCGCCGGAACCTGCGTGCCTGCCGCCCCGCGCTGCTGCGCCGGGCCGTGTTGTAAAACGAACCGAAACACAGAAGCCCCGCTGCCGGCCGGCAGCGGGGCTTCTGTTGATCAGGGATTGTGAAAAAGTACGTTTTTCCCTGTTGATTCGCAATAAAAACAATGGAAAATACTCAAAAATCCTTTATTGTAAAATCATGGATCTTGGGTAAAAGGAGTTTTGTGCGGGTGAAAGAGAAGCAGAGGAAAAAATTCCATTGGTGGTATATCCCCCTGGGCATCGTGCTGGTTCTGGTGCTGACGGCGGGGGGCCTTGTGCTGTGGATGCACAGCATGCTGCCCTGGCCGAACATGGTGGCCATGACCAGTAACTTCCAGCTGGAGCTTTCGGACCCCATGCGGGCCTATGTCGTGAGCGGCGAGCGGGATTATTCCACACTGCCCGAGGTGCTGGCGCTGCAGGACGGAACGGGAGTGGAAACGCCGGAGGATATGGCTTTGCGCCGGGCGGAGGTGCTGGACCTGTTTGAGAAGCATGTGTATGGTGTGCTGCCGAAGAATGGCTTCGAAATGTCTTTTGAGGTTATGGAGGAAGGCGAAGCACTGGACGGCGCGGCCCTGCGCCGTCAGGTGAAGCTCACTGTCACAACGGACAAAGGCTCCTCCGATGCGCTGCTTCTGCTGTATCTGCCCAATTCCGGCCGGCCCGCGCCCGTTGTGGTGGGGCTGAACTTCAACGGCAACCACACGGTGCTGGATGATCCGGCCATCCTGCCCTCTTACGCCGGCAAAAAGGACGCGGCCGTGCTGGAAGAGGAACGCGGCGGAAAAGCGGAGCGTTGGGCCATTGAAGAAGCTGTGGCACGTGGTTACGGCGTGGCCACTATTTGGTGCAACGATTTTGCCCCGGATGACGCCAAGGCTTACAGCAGCCGTGTAATTTCGCTGTTTGACGAGCCGGAGTTCAAGGCCGTGGGCGCGTGGGCCTTCGGCATTATGCGCGGCGTGGATTATCTTGTGCAGGACGCGGATGTGGACGCGGCGCGCATTGCGGATATCGGTCATTCACGCCTGGGCAAGACGGCGGTTTGGGCAGGAGCCAACGATGAACGTATCGCGCTTGTGATCTCCAACGATTCCGGGAACACGGGCGCCAGTCTCACGCGGGAAAACCGCGGCGAGACACTGAAATCCATCAATGCTCTGTTTCCCCACTGGTTCTGCACAAAATATAAGGAATATGGAGCGGACGCCGCCTCCTTGCCTGTGGACCAGCACTTGCTGCTGGCCTGCATCGCACCGCGACGGGTATATGTGGCTTGTGCGGAGGGAGACCTCTGGGCCGATCCGCAGGGCGCATGGAACAGCCTGATGGCCAGCCGCCCGGCCTTTGCGCTGTACGGGCTGGACGTACTGCCGGACGGCTGCGTGGCTGAGGGCGAAACGCAGCCCCATGCGGGCCAGGCTTGCTGGAGCGGGGCCATGGGCTATCACAACCGTGCCGGATGGCATGACGTCCAGCGCGAGGACTGGGAATTTTATTTTCAGTATATGGACGAGTATCTGAAGGCGTGAGCGCCTTCCGTCTGTAAAAATTGAAAAACAGAACTGCCGCACTGGAATTTCCGATGCGGCAGTTGTTTTTGTTCTTTCACGGCAGCCATAGGATGGTTCCGGCCGAAAATACAGCCTGCGGCTGTTTGAGTGCTTACAGAAATACGTTCAATTCTCCGGCATATTCATTTTCGGCATGCTGCAGGCGCTGAGCCAGTGCGATAGCGCCCGGGTTCGCGTCGGGTGCGTCCTTGATGGCAATGGTCATATCTGTAACGCCCACATGGCTGCCTTCAATGAGCATCTCCGCGATTTTGCGGGGAGACTTATCGTATATCGTCTGTATTTTTACACCCATTTTGGCATTCAGCTTTGTAAAAGCATTCTGGCCTTCGGCCTGTTCGCCCTCCACGGCCAGCATTGCATTGGCCCGTTTGGAAAGATCCTCGTATGTGGCCAGCTGGCGGTTCAGGTGTATCTTCAGGCGTTCGTCATCAGTGATGCCCAAAAGCTGAGTGACGGTATTTTTGCCCATCTCGGCATTCTTTACGACCTCGTTGAGCAATAGAACAGTTTGATCGTCCATGGTGTTCCACTCCTTTTAAAACTAGGGTGCGCCGCCGTCGGGAAGAATATGCACTTCGAAAAAAGGCAGATCATGGAGAAAGGATGCACTGGAATTGCAATCGAAGGCTAAACAGAAAAAATTTCACGAACATAAGAAAGGGCATATGAAGGAACTGATTTTGCAAAAGGCAAAAAGATTTCCAGGAAATTCGTCAATATGACGATAATATAGTTATATTTTTGTCAATTATGTACACGGCCTGCTGGGCGGGTTTTCAGATACATTGTGAAAAAAACATCATTTTATAAGGGTACACGGCTTTGACAAAGAACAGAAAGTTTGTGCAATATCACAATAATAAAGCTATTGATTTATGCAAAATGACGGCATATAATAAAAATGTCCCAAGGGAAAGGGGACACGGAAGCCGTCCGATTGAGGGACGGGAAATTTTAGAGATACCTTTAAAGGAGGGTACTGTTATGAAAAAGAATTTTCTGAACTATCTTGTAAAAGCGTGTGCTGCATACGAGTACTCCATGGGCTGGGATGTCGCATACATGCGTTACGAGAAAGACTGCTGAGAGCAGTGCGGAAAACACCCGGCTCTGCGCCGGGAAACCCGATGAAAAACCGGGCCGCGTTTTAGTCCCATTCTAATAAGGATATTTTTGTTTTTTAAGATTGGCCGTAGGAAACTTCGATTTCCTACGGCTTTTCTTTTTGCCTACAAAGTAAAAGCAAACCGATTTGCCGAATTGATCCATATAATTCCTCCTTTTTGCAGAGTTCTTGGTAGAACCATTAGCTATTGATGATAACCCCGTTACAGGTTTTGTCTGTAAGCTGTTGGGCGGTGGGGCAGAACCCACCGATTCCTGCCTTAACTTCCAAACCTATCGCTTTTGGTTAAGTGAATGCGCCTGCAACGCTCATATGCGAAAAATCATCTCTTGTTCTCCTTTCCGAGGAAAAATAAAAGGAGCCTCAACAAAACCGGAACAATGGTGCTTCCGTTTCGTTAAATAGTGTCTACACAAGATCAGGTCAAAACAGTACACCAAATAGCAATGCAACGAATTTGCACAGCAGCCAGAAAAGATGTTGTAGTTTTTGCATATCGAGTAGCAATGCCTCGCCAACGTTTCAGGTGCAAAAAAGC